>DATADA010000178.1:0-4323 GCA_036258775.1 Candidatus Limnocylindria bacterium
AGGTGCAGCGCGGTCGTGCCCGAGCTGGTCGCCACCGCGTGCGGCACGCCGACGTACTCGGCGAACCTGCGCTCGAGCTCGGCCACGCGAGGCCCCTGCGCCAGCATGCCGGACTCCATCGCGTTCCAGACGAGGCGCTTCTCCTCTTCTCCCAGAAGCGGCCGCGCGATCGGGATCACGATGCCGTCGGCTCCAGCACGGCCTCGCCGCGTGGTCGGGGCGGTGATCGCCGGGCGGCGACGGCGCGCTCGAGCACGTCCACGATCCGCTCGGCGGTCCGCCCGTCGCCGAACAGCGGCGGCCTGGGGCGCCTGCGGTCGAGGAAGCCGCGGTCGGCGAGTGCGGCGCGCACGGCGGTCCGCGAGGCGGGGACCAGCCTGTTCCACCCCGCCTCCACCGTCTCGATCCACTCGGTCTCGCCGCGCAGCGTGAGGCACGGCACTCCGGCCAGGTACGCCTCCTTCTGGACGCCCCCGGAGTCGGTGGCGACGGCCCGCGCCTGGCGCTCGAGGGCGACCATGGTCGGGTAACCGACGGGCTTCATGGCCACGACGTTTTCGGGCGGCCGCAGGCCGAAGCGGGCCATGACGGCCGCGGTCCGAGGGTGCACCGGGAAGATCACGGGCTGCTCTGGCAGGTCGAAGGCGTCGAGCCACGCGCGCAGGCGCAGCGGGTCGTCGACGTTCTCCGCCCGATGCAGCGTGAGCAGCAGGTAGCCGCTCCGCTGGCGGGCCGGCTCGGGCAGGACGCTTCCGTCCGCGCGCTCGGCGGCAACCAGGTAGGCGTCGACCATGACGTCGCCGACCAGCTCCGCACGCTCGCCGAGGCCCTCCCGGGCCAGGTTGCCCATCGCCGCCGGCGTGGGAGCGAGCAGGAGGTCCGAGAGGTGATCGGCCACGATCCGGTTGCGCTCCTCGGGCATCCGCGGGTTGAAGCTGCGCAGCCCGGCCTCGACATGGGCGAGGAGAGGCTGAGCGCCGTCGGCGTACACGACCTTGCAGCCGACGACCGAGGCGGCGAGGGTCGAGTTCGTGTCGCCGTAGACGAGGATGACGTCCGGGGCGTGCCGCTCGACCAGCGGCTCGAGCCGGCGCAGCATCTCGGCGGTCATCGCCGCGTGCGATCCGCTGCCGACCTCGAGGTTCGCATCCGGCTCGGGGATCTGGAGCTCGCGGAAGAACGCGCCGCTCATCGCGTCGTCGTAGTGCTGTCCGGTGTGGACCAGGAGCTCCGAGTGCCGAGTCCGCAGCACGCGGCTGACCGGCCCGGCCTTCACGAACTGGGGCCGGGCGCCGACGACCGAGAGGACCCTCACGCCGCCCTCTCCTCCGGAGGGAAGGGGAGCCCGCAGCGCGGACAGCGCCCCGCGAACGGCGAGCCGTCGTCGGCGTCCCGCAGCGGCTGGCCGCACGGGCAGGCGCTGCCGAGCCGGCGCGCCGGGTTGCCGGCCACCAGGGCGTAGTCGGCCACGTCGCGGGTCACGACGCTGCCCGAGCCGACCAGGGCCCAGCGCCCGATCGTCACCCCGGGCAGGATGGTGGTGTTGGCCCCGAGCGCGGCCCCGTGGCGGACGCGGATCGGCTCGACCTCCCAGTCGGCGTCGCCCTTGAGCGTGCCGTCGCGGTTCACGGCGCGCGGCAGCCGGTCGTTGGTGAAGCAGACGTGCGGGCCGATGAAGACCCCGTCCTCGACCGTGACGCCGTGGTACAGGCTCACGTTGTTCTGGATCTTGCACCGGTCGCCGACGACGACGCCGAAGTCGACGTACACGTTCTTGCCGAGCACGCAGCCAGCCCCTATCCGGGCGCGCTCGCGGACCTGGGCATGGTTCCAGATGCTGGTGCCCGGACCGATCTCCGCCTCCGGGGACACCTCGGCCGAGGGGTGGATGCGCGGCGGTCGCTCTGCGGGCTGCATGCGGCCTCCGTCGCGAATCGGCCGCGATTCTACCCGATCGGGGAGCCTCCGCTCCCCCGGCTCACGGCCACAGCGCCCGGATCGCGCTCCTCACCGCCTCGCCCACGCTGGCCGGACCGCCCACGGTGACGATGCGGCTCGGGCTCAGGCGGCGCAGCTCGACCCCCACCTCGGACGGCAGCCGGTCGCTCCGCACCAGCAGGACCGGCGCTCCCTCCCGGCCGGCCACCGCCGCGGCGGTGAGCGCGTCGGGGAAATTCTCGCCGGTGGTGACGAAGGCGCTCGCCGGTCCGTCGGCGGGGAAGCTCTGTGCGCTCAGCGCCGCCGCCGCCGAGTAGCGGTCGTCGCCGGGGACGCGGGTGACCGAGCCGGCCGTGAAGGCGTCGAGGCCGCCGAGCACGCCATCGGAGACCGTCGCCGGGCCGCCGAGCACGACGATCCGGCCTGGCTTCAGCCGCGACAGCTCGGCGGCCGTCGCCGATGGGATGGCGTCGCGCCGGACGAGCAGGACCGGCGAGCGTCGCCCGGCGGCCACCGCCGCCCCGGCCAGCGCATCGGGGAAGTTCTCGCCGCTGGCGACGTAGGCGACCGCGATGCCCGAGGCGAAGGTCGCCGCGCTGATGTTCGCGGCGCCGGAGTAGCGATCGGCGCCGCCG
Source organism: Candidatus Limnocylindria bacterium (assembly GCA_036258775.1). Lineage (GTDB taxonomy): Bacteria > Chloroflexota > Limnocylindria > QHBO01 > QHBO01 > DATADA01. The sequence continues at coordinate 2,574 of DATADA010000178.1, forward strand.
ATCCGGGTCACCCCGCCGCCGGTGTAGCCGGCGGCCTGGCTGGCAACCACCGAGCCGACGCTCCCGCTGCCACCCAGGATGATGATGCGGCCCGGCCGCAGGCGGGTCAGCTCGGCCGCGGTGGCGGACGGGATGAGGTCGCGGCGGACGAGCAGGATCGGCGCCCCGTGGTGGACCGCCAGGGGTGCGCCGGCCAGGGCATCCGGGAAGTTCTCGCCGCTGGTGAGCACCGCCACGGGGACGCCGGGCGCGAAGGTCATGGCGCTGAGGGCGGCAGCACCCTCGTATCGGTCGCGGCCCGGCGTGCGGAGGTGCGCCTTGCCGGTGGTGAAGCCCCACGACACGTAGGCGAGCCGGTTCCCGGCGCCGTCGACGATGCTGCTGCTCAGCGCGACGGCGTAGGGCGCCTCGCCGGCGAGCGGAGCTGACGGCCGCAGCGTGGCGCGGCGCGTGGCGGCGTCGTAGGTGACCGTGGCCGGCACGACTCGGCTCGCCGCATCGCGCAGGACGAAGCTGCCGGTGCCGACGCCGGAGACCGGCTCGTCGAAGGTGACCGTGACCGCGCCGTCGAACGGCACGTTGACCGCGTTCGGCGCCGGCGAGCGGCTCGCCAGTCGCGGCGCGACGGTGTCGACCCAGGTCGCCCGGATGGTGTACGCGGACCAGTTCGCGTTCGGGAACCAGTTGGCGACGCGGATCAGGACCCGCTCGGCGCCGCTCACCGAGACGCCGCCGTACTCGGTGGCGCTCGAGTCGGTTGCGTTGTCGATCCGACCGAGCAGTCCGCCCGCCGCGTTGTACAGCTCGAGGATCGGGTCGACCGGGAGCGCGCTCTTCGGCACGCGGCTGGTGTCGGTGATTGCCGTGACCGCCACGTCGACCCGGCCCGCCCGCGGCGCGTCGACGAAGAAGTGGTCGGCGTCGCCGGCGGGGTAGATCGAGGGATAGACGATCTTGCCGAGGGGGAGCTGCCGCGCCGACGACCAGCCGTCGTTCGGCTCCAGGCCGTCCGCGGCGCGGCGAGCGGGTGACGCGACCGATACGCCGACGCCGCGCGCGGCGTTCACCCGGCCGCGGCCGTAGCGGTTGTCCCAGCCCGGGTAGCCGAGGTCGTCGACGGTCGCGAGCAGGCGATCGACGACCTGCTGGTTCGTCATGCTCGGGTAGCGGGCCTGGATCAGCGCGACCACCGCCGAGGTGTTCGGGGTGGCGAAGCTCGTCCCCGACACGTAGGCGTAGCCGACGCTGCCCGAGGGCGAGGCCGGACAGCCGGTGCAATCGGTGGTCAGGATCGACGCGCCCGGCGCGCTGACGTCGACCTTCGGCCCGTAGCTCGACCAGTTGGCGAACTCGTCGTCCTCCTGGGTGGCGCTGACGCTGACCACGTTCGGGAAGCTCGCCGGGTAGAACTCCTCCAGCGCCCGGTTGTTGCCTGCCGCACCCACCAGAACCGCGCCCTTCGACCAGGCGTAGTTCACCGACTCCTGGACGAGCGACGACTGCGGGAAGCCGCCCACGCTCATGTTGATGACCTTCGCCCCGCGGTCGGCCGCCCAGCGGATGCCGAAGGCGAGGTTGCTCGTGGTTCCCAGCCCGTCGGCACCCATGACCTTGACCGGCAGGATCCTGTCGCTCCAGCTGATGCCGGAGATGCCGATGCCGTTGTTGGTGTTGGCCGCGATGACCCCCGCCACCCACGTTCCGTGGCCGTTGTCGTCGGCGGCGTTGGAGTCGTTGTTGACGACGTCCC
>DATADA010000179.1:0-3519 GCA_036258775.1 Candidatus Limnocylindria bacterium
TCGTGGTGGCGGTGCTGGCGGTCGTCTTCGGCATGCCCATCGGCCCGGCGGAGCTCGCCGCAGGAGTGGGGGTCATCCTGGTCGGGCTGCCCGCGCTGTACGGGCTGGGGGCGGTGTTCGCCGCGCTCGTGCTCCGCTTCGGCGAGGTGCAGGCCCCGGTCCAGCTGCTGCGCGGTCTCTTCACGGCGGTGTGCGGGATGACGTTCCCGCTCGCCGTGCTCCCGGGCCCCGCGCAGTCGCTTGCGGCCTTGCTCCCCCCGACCTACGTGATCGGCGACGTGCGGGAGGTCCTGCTCGGCAGCGGATCGCTGCACGGCCTGGCGCTCGACCTCGTGATCCTGTTGGCGATGGGTGCCCTCCTCTGCGTGCTGGCCGTGGTCGCGTTCCGCGCGACCGAGCGCCACGCCCGGCGCGGCGGCACCCTCGCGCAGTACTAGGGGCGGGCGGACGTGTGGGCTGAGCTGTGGGCCGCGGTCGCCATCGCACGCAAGGAGCTGCGGGTGGAGCTGCGCTATCCGCTCAATGCGGCGAACCGCGTCGTCCAGCCGATCTACCAGTTCCTGATCCCCAGCCTGCTGCTCGGCGCGACGTTCGCGGTCGGTGGACATGCCGTCGGCTTCGAACGCAGCGCCGGCACGGCCGACCTCGCCGGGTACCTTTTCCTCGGCGCCTTCTTCACGCTGCTGGTCGCCGCGGCGTTCTGGGGCGTCGCCTACAGCTTCAAGGTGGAGATGGACGCCGGCACGCTGGAGCCGGCGTGGCTGACGCCGACGCGCGTGACGACGTTCGTCGCCGGGCGCGCGCTCGCGCACTTCCTGATGGCCGTGGCGTCCGGCGTGCTGCTGGTCGGGATCGGCGCGCTTGCCTTCGGCGCCGACGCCGCCTTCGCGGTGGCCGGCGCGCTGCCGGCGCTCGCCGTCGCGGCCGTCGGCCTGCTCGGTGTCGGCTACCTGGTCGCCGCGGCAGTGCTCCGCATCCGCGAGCCGAACCTGCTCGTGGATGCCACCGACTTTCTCTTCGCGGTCGCGTCGGGAGTCGCCTTCCCGATCCTGGTCCTGCCCGACCCGCTCCGCTGGGCGGCGCTCTCGCTGCCGACGACGCACGCCCTCGATCTCATGCGCGTCCAGGCCCTCGGCACGCGGCCGCTCCTGCCCGAGCCGCTCGCCTGGGTGGCGCTGATCGGCCTGTCGGGCGCCTGGCTGACGGTCGGGCGCTGGGCGTTCGAGCGGACCGACCGCGCGCTGCGCAGGCGGGGCACGCTCGGCGGGCACTGAGCGCGGTCAGTCGCTCGGCGGCGCCTCGTCGTCGGCGGGGGTCTCGCCCCAGCCGCTGATGGGCGGCGTGATCGAGCCCGTCTGTGTCGCTCCCGGGATGGTCTGCGCCCCGCGCGGCGCGTCCTCCGGCAGCACGTCCGAGTCGGGCGCGCTGTCCTCGTCGCGCTCTTCCGCCCAGCGCGGGCCGTCAGTCGTAGTGTCGCGTCCCATATCGGCGACGCTCCGGCAGGATGCCTGCCACGCTGCCGGCCGCGTCGCGCTCGACCCTCCGAACCGCGGCGACGTCGAGCTCCACGAGCTCGTCACCGCCCGAGTGCGGTTCGGTGAGCCGCCCGCGTCGGAAGGCCCACACGGCGGCCAGCAGCAGCATCGGCATGGCCGGCAGCCACGGGTGCGAGAGGTAGTCGACGAAGCCGACGACGACGACCTCCGCAGTCGCCTCGCGCCCGAGGCGGTCGGTGGCGCTGATGAGCACGGCCCGCGGCCAGAGCCCGGCCTCCACGACCGCCGCGAAGCGACCGTCGGAGGATGTGTCGTGGCGACGGCCGTCGATGACCACCGTGCCGGCGCCGCGAGCGCTGCCCGATACCGAGGCGGCCGGCGCGAGCAGCTCGGTTGATGCCGCCACGTCCACGCCGGGCGGCGCCTCGACGACCTCGCTCACCCGCCAGACGAGCTCGCGAGCGGCTCCATCGGCGGTGACGGCTGCCAGCATGCGAAGCTCGCCGTCGGCCTCCGGCGCGTCGAAGGCGAGCGTCACCGGTCCCTGTCCCTCCCCCGTCCGCTCCGCGGGCGCCTCGCCGCCGGCGCCGCCGTCCGGCTGCAGGATGATCGACGCGGCGGCCGGGTCGACCACCGCGCGGTACCCCGCAGCGTCGACCGCCAGCTCGACGACGCCGCGCTCCTCGCCCACGACCGCCGCGTGCTCCCAGCTCATCGCGGCGAGGCGCGGCGCCGGGGCGCCCGACAGCACGTCGCCGGCGGGGACCAGGCCCAGCCACGCGGCGGGACGCTCCACCGGACGCCGCAGCGGACCCCCCTCAGGGCGGCGCTCCTGCCGGTCCAGCCCGCGGATGGTGGCCATCCAGCCGCCTCCGCGGCCGAGGATCCCGACCGGATGCGTCGCGGCCAGCGGGGACGCCGGCTCGACCTCCACGCCCGACCCGCCCTCGGCTCCCCGCGCGGTTGGCTCGGCCACGAGGAGCCCGTCGGCCAGGATCGCCTGGCGGCCGTCGGGGAGGCCGCCCGGCAGCTGGCCACCGTACCGCGGCAGCCAGCGCCGACCCGATCCGTCGAGTGGCGCCGCGTCGGCGGCGGTGGCGTTCCGCACCGGCCGCAGCGCGCTGTCGAGGATTCGCAGCCGGCCGGTGAACGGCTCCTGGAGCACGATCCTGGCGCCCTCCCCCGACCCGATCGCCCCCAGCAGCCGGCCGCCGACCGCGATCTCCGCCTTCCAGCGCGGCGCCCTGCCGGCGGGCCAGTCGGCCAGGATCGTCCGGCCGGTGTTCACGATCAGCAGCCCGGCGCCGCGCACCGCCATCGCCCCGGTGAACTCGCGGCGAGGGTCGGAGGACGTGAAGAGCGACGTCTCCTCGAGCGCCAGCCCGCCGGCGGCGAGCGATATGCGGACGAGGCGACCGACGCCGCCCTGCTCAATCATGGCGAGCTCCGCTCCCGGCCGCCCGTCGCTCTCGCCGAGCACGAAGGGATGGCCCATCCGCGCCGCGAACGATGCCTCGGCCGCCTGCACCAGCCGGCCGTCGGCCAGCCGCCAGACGCGCACGCCCCGCGCCACCGACTCGTCCATACGGTGGCTTCCCCACTGCCGCTGCCGGGACCCGGGATCGCGTGTAACCAGCTCGTCGGTACCGTCGCCGTCGAGATCGGCGGCCAGCGCGAGATCCGCCGGCGTGGCGAGCTCCAGCAGCGAGCGCGCAGCAAGCCCGCCACCCGGTCGCTCCCGCAGCTGCAGGACCGACAGGCAGCAGTCCTCCGCGGCATGGACCGATACCGCCACCAGGACGACGTCACGCGTCCCGGACCGGGCCACGAGCATCCGCAGCGCGTCGATGCGCCGGACGGGCAGCGTTCCCGACGCATCGGTCCAGCGCGGGTCGAAGGCGATCGCCTCGGTCTGCCACGGCTTGCGCCGCAGCGTCAGCGGCGGTCCGGTGGGCCGCCAGCCATCCGCGCCCTCGCGCCACGCCTCCGCGACCAGCACGTGACCTGGCAGCTCGGGGTCGTC
>DATADA010000180.1:0-20299 GCA_036258775.1 Candidatus Limnocylindria bacterium
GTCGCGAGGACCCGCTCCTCGCGACCGGTGAGGAGCGCGACGGTGGCCGTTCCCTTCGGCGTGGTCGCGTTGTACCCGAGCAGCTGCGGCAGGCGACCCGGGTCCATCCCGCGCAGGATGTCGGAGGGAGACGACGGGATCGGCTGAAATGCCTCCTCGACGATCTGCTCGCCGGCGGTCCGGATCGTCTCGCGCAGGAAGATGTCGGGGATCGTCGTCGCGTCGCCCGCGTCGTAGTAGCGTCCCCCGGACTGCTCGGCCAGCCGCCGCAGGATGTCGGCGGAGCCACCGCCGGTGCCGATCGTCGAGAGCGTGATCCCGGCCGCCTGCATGTCCTCGAGCAGGTCGTCGTACGCGCCCGTCTGCGACCAGCCGTCGGTGATCAGGATGATGTGGCGCAGCCGCGCGGGGTTCTCGACGAGGTCGTCGTACGCCGCCTTGAGTCCGGCGTAGATGTTCGTCTGTCCATCGGCCCGAAAGCCGAGCCCGTCCTGGAGCGCGTGGAGGTCGAGCGGCGCGGTGCGCAGCGCCCAGTGGGCGTTCTCGTTGAAGGCGACGACGCCGAGCTGGTCCGCCGGCGACAGCGCCTCCGCGGCGCGGAGGATCGCCTCCTTTGCGATGTCGACCTTCTCGAAGCCGCGCGTCCCGCTGGTGGCGGTGTCGCGCTCGTCCCCGGTGCAATGGCAGTCGGCCATCGAGCCGCTCTTGTCGACGACCGCCACGAGCGCGACCTCCGGCGTCCGCTCGCGATCGCGCACGCTCATGTAGACGGGCAGGGTCTCCTCGAGCGGCGTGTCCAGGTACCCGCCCGCGCCGTACGAGTCGCGCCCGCCGAGCATGACCAGACCGCGGCCCAGGTCCCGCACGTAGACCTGCAGCGCCGCCATCGCTCCGTCGCCGAGCGCCGCCGCCGGGACGTTGTCGAGCACCACCGCGTCGTAGCCGGCCAGCGAGGCGAGCGAGGCCGGAACGCCGCCAGCCGGCACGACGGTCACCTGCTGGCGTGCCGCCTCGAGCGCCGCCACCAGGTCCGCGGCGCGGCTCGCGTCGTCGGTCGCGAGCAGGACCTGCGGCTCTCCGCTGACGAGCACGTAGGCATCGGCCGCGTTGTTCTCCGTGAAGTGGTCGTCCGCCGGCTCGAGCACGGCGCGGAAGACGTGGAAGCCGGCGGTGTCGAGGCGCACGAGGAAGGCGACGTCCTCCGTTCCCGGCTCGAGCTCCAGCTCGCGGCTGGCGACCGTCTCGCCATCGGCCAGCAGGCGCAGCGTGGCACGCGTGGGGATCGTCGAGCGCAGGCTGGCGCGGACCTCCACCGTCTCCCCCACCCGTGCGCCGGCCGGCGCGTCGAGGGCGTCGATGAGCGCCTCGCCCTGCACGGAGGCTTCGGGCGTGACCACGTCGACCCGGATCCCGCGCTCCGCCGCTGCCAGCACGGCGGGGAGCGCCTGCCCGGCGGTGTCGTTGCCGTCGGACAGGAGGACGAGGCGCTGCTGGGTTCCGGCCGGAAGGATCGCCGTCGCCAGCCGCACGGCCGCACCGATGTCGGTCGCCGACACGACCGGCACCGAGGACGGCCTCTGCAGCTCGCGGCTCTCGGACGGCAGGCGGTCGACGACGGCGTTCGAGCCGAACGCGACGACGCCGGCCAGGTCGCCCTCCGGCATCTCACGCACCGCCTGTTGTGCGAACTCGAGCAGGTCAGCGCGCGTCGCGTCCACGACCGACGCCGAGGCGTCCACCAGGAAGACGACCGCGAGCCTGCCGGCGGGCAGGGCCAGCCGGGCGCCGGCCAGTGCGCCGACTAGGCAGCCGAGCAGCGCGAGGCGGATCGCCAGCGAGGCGAGACGCCGGCCCGGCGGGAGGGTGCGGGATGCGGCCCACCAGCCCGCCACCACCACGCCGGCGGCGGGCAGCCCCAGCAGCAGCCACAGCGGCTCGCTGAACGCGATCGGCATCACGGCTCTCGGGCAGCGGGCGAGGCGCGGACGGCCGGGCCCGACCTGGGCCGACCGAGGGCACGGTCGATGCTCCGGCGCGTCGGCCGGTGGAAGACGAGCCACTCCGCGAGCAGGAGGAGCAGGGCCAGCAGCGCGAGCGGCCACCACCACTCGAGACGGCTCTCCGTCGCCTCGGCGCCCGACGGCGCGGGACGGCCCATCTCCTCCAGCCGCCGCGGGTCGCCGGGCGTCACGTCGCTCTCGTCGGGCTGGAAGAGGTTGGCCGCGGTCCGACCCAGCACTGCGCCGTCGACCGTCCGCAGCTCGCGGATGCCGACGCGCGTCGCCGCCGGCAGCGTGGCCCGTCCGCCGGTCAGCGCGATCTCGCGCTCACCCGAGGGATCGGATACGACGGCCAGCTCCAGGGAGGGGTCGAGCGCCAGCGCGAGCGGCTCCCCGAGCGCGACCGATGGCGGCAGGACGCCCTCGCCGGGCGGCAGCAGGAAGTCGACGAGGTTGCTCATCAGCAGCGGGAAGGCGACCTGGAGCGGCAGGTCGCTCTCGCCGAGCGCGAAGGTGATCAGCCCGACCGGCTCGCCGTCCACGCGGCCGACCGCGAGGAGCGGATGGCCCTCCGTCGTCGCGACCACGTCGCGCATCCCCTCGGCCAGCGTCACCTGGCGCGCCCGGCCGACGTGGAGCGTGGCGATGTCGACGAAACGCAGCACCGGCTCGTCGCCGCTCGTGCGCGCTAGGCCCGGGGCGTCGAGCTGCGCGCCCACCGTGCCGTACGGCCCGTCCGCGGCCGGCGCGACGTAGAGCGCCGGTGCCTCCGGGTGCGCCTGCGGCTCGAAGCGGTCGTAGACGAACAGCCGGTACGGGGTGCCAGCCTCGTCCGCCTCGGCCACGGCGTCGGCGTAGCCGCCCGGCTCGACCGCGTACAGCTCGAGTCGGGGGAGCAGGGCCAGGGCGCTCTCGAGGTACGTGTTGCCCTCGCTCACCAGCAGGGCGCGGATGGCGGCCTCGCGCGGCACCAGCGCGAACGCGCTGTCGTCCACCCCCAGCGCGTCGCCGCCGGCGAGGCGCGCCTCGACTGTCGCTGCGTCCGGGGGCACGGTCGTGACCAGCGCCTCGCTGCGCTGCCCGGCCGGTATCCGCAGCTCGCGCGCGTCGGCGAGCTCGCCGTCGGCGTAGATCTCGAGCCGGCGGCTGACGTCGGCGGCCGACGGATTCGAGACCGCGACGAAGAGGTCCACCTGTGCGCCGCCCGATCGGCGGGCCAGGCTGAGCGCGGCGATCGCCTGGTTGGCGCCGGAGCTGCCGACCCGCTCCACGACGATCGGCGCACCGATGCCGACCGGCGGGAGCCGGTCGGCGGTGGCATCGGTGACCACCACCACCGTCGAGTCCGGGTCGCGCCGCGCGAGCGCCGAGGCGAGCGCGAACGCATCGGTCAGGTCGCCGGGGAGCTGCGTGGCGGTCACGCGGTCGATCGCCGCGCGCGCCGCCGCACGGTCATCGGTCTCGCTGACCAGCACGTGGGCCGTGTCGTCGGCGGCGACCACCGTGATACGGCCGCCGACCGGCAGCGAGTCGACGACGCGGCGGGCGGCGGCACGCGCGGCCTCGACGCGCGGCTCACCCCCGTCGAGGGCGCCCATCGACGCCGAGGTGTCGACGATCAGCACGACGTTGCCGGTCAGCTGCGACTCCAGCGCGGTGAAGGGGCGGGCGGCCGCGACGACCACCAGCAGGGCGATGAGGAGCTGCAGCAGGAGCAGCCAGCTGAACCGCAGGCGCTGCCAGGGCGCGTTGGCCTCGACGTCGCGCACGAGCTGCTGCCACAGGAACGTCGACCCGACCGGCACGTCACGCCGCCGGAGCCGCAGCATGTAGAAGGCGACGATCACCGGGAGCGCGACGAGGCCGATGAGCGCGAGCGGCGCGATCACGCAACCACCCGCCTGCGCCGCAGGATGTCGAAGAGGAGGTCCGCCAGGTCGAGGTCCGACGCGACGAGGGCGTAGGTCCCGCCGCGTCTCGCACAGAAGGCGGTCAGCTCGTCCTGCCACCCCGTCAGGCGCTCGCGATAGCGCTCGACCAGGTCGTCCTGGCCGGCGACCTCCACGCCATGCCCGGTCTCGCTGTCGACCAGCCGCGCATCGGGGGCCACCTCGGGGTCGAGCTCGTCGGGCGACAGGACGTGGAGGACCGACAGCTGGCAGCGGGTGCCCGCCAGGTCGCGCAGCGCATCGAGGTAGCCGGGGTCCATCAGGTCGCTGAGCAGCAGGAGCGGGCCGCGCCCGCGGAGACGCGCGGCGTAGTCGCGCGCGGCCGCGCTCAGCCCGGTCAGCCGATCACCCCTCGGGCGCGAAAGGAAGTCGAACACCTCGAGGATGCGGCCCTTGCTGCGCACCGGAGGCATCACCTCTGCTCGCCCGTCGCCGAGGAAGGCGAGGCTGACGCGGTCGAGGTTGGCGAGGCCGATGTAGGCGAGCGCGGCGGCCGCCCGACGCGCGAAACGGAGCTTGTTCGGCTCTCCGAAGTCCATGCTGCGGCTCGAGTCGACGAGCACGTGGACGGTGACGTCCTCCTCCTCGACGAAGAGCTTCACGAAGAGTCGCTCGAGCCGGGCGTAGACGTTCCAGTCGAGCTGACGCAGGTCGTCTCCCGCGGCGTAGTTGCGGTAGTCGGCGAACTCGACGCTCTGACCCCGGCGGACGCTCCGCCGCTCGCCCTTCGTCCGGCCTGCCGTCAGCCGCCGCGACGCCAGCTCGAGCTGCTCCAGCCGCCGCAGAAACGCCTCGTCGAACAGGCGCGGGGCGGCGCTGGGGCCGGGCGGGGAGCGGCGCATTGGGGGCGCCGCTACTCGAGCGCTTCGGTGGGCGTCCCGGCGATGATTGCGCGCACCACGCTGTCGGTGCTGATCCCCTCGGCTTCGCCCTCGAAGTTCAGGATGATCCGATGGCGCAGCGCGGGCGCGGCGACCGCCTGCACGTCGGCGAAGGCCACGTTGAACCGCCCGTCGAGGAGCGCGTTGATCTTCGCGCCGAGCACCATCGCCTGTGCCCCGCGCGGGGAGCCTCCGTAGCGGACGTACTTCCGCACGAGCTCCGGCGCGCCATCGGTCTCCGGGTGGCTGGCGCGCAGCAGCCGGACGGCGTAGGCCATGACGTGGCTCGCGATCGGGACGTCGCGGACCAGCCGCTGCATGGCGAGGATGTCGGCGCCGCTGGCCGCCTTGCCGACGCGTGGCTGCTCCCCTGCGGTGGTGCGCTCCATGATGGCGAGGAGCTCCTCCTCGGTCGGGAACGGGACGTCGATCTTGAAGAAGAAGCGGTCGAGCTGGGCCTCGGGGAGCGGGTAGGTCCCCTCCATCTCGAGCGGGTTCTGGGTCGCCAGCACGAAGAACGGCTCCGACAGCTGGTAGCGCTGCTTCGCGACGGTGACCGAGTGCTCCTGCATCGCCTCGAGCAGGGCCGACTGCGTCTTCGGGGTGGCGCGGTTGATCTCGTCGGCGAGGACGAGGTTGGAGAAGATCGGCCCGGGCTGGAAGCGGAAGCGCCGCTCGCCGCCCTCCTCGACGATGATGTTCGTGCCGACGATGTCGGCCGGCATGAGGTCCGGGGTGAACTGGATCCGCGAGAAGCCGAGCTCGAGCACGTCGGCAAGCGTCCGAACGAGCATCGTCTTGCCGAGCCCCGGCACACCCTCGAGCAGGGCGTGGCTGCCCGCCAGCAGGCTCACCAGCGTCTGGCGCACGAGCTGGCGCTGCCCGACGATGAAGCGCCCCACCTCGCCCTCGATCGACGCCGCGAGCTCGGTGAAGCGCTCGGGTGAGAGGTCGCCGGGCGTCGGCGTGCGTTGCGCGGTGCTCGGGACGGCGTCGGTCATCGGTCGCTCCATGCTGTTCGGGTCACTCGGTCGGCTCCAGGCGGGTGAAGTAGTCGCGCACGAGATCCTTGAGCGTGATCGGCACCTCGGCGCGGTCGAGCTGGTTGTTGGCGAAGCCGAGGAACGCGTCGTAGACGGACCGATACGGCACGACCGCGTCGTTGTCGAAGCCGGAGCCGGTCGATGATCCCGTCTGCTCCTCGCCGCCCTCGCTGCCCTGGCCCGCCACGAACGACGGTTCGCCGGGCCGGCCGATGCGGTCGAACGGCGCGAAGAGGTCGTCTAGACCCTCCACGCTGAAGTCACGGTTGCCCTGGCTTGGGCCGTCGAAGCCGCCGGTGCGCGGGCCGCCGCTCGGGATGCGCCGTGCCGTCGATCCGCCCCCGGCCCCCGGCTGGCTCCCGTTGCCCGGCTGGTTCCCCGGCTGCGTGCCCGGCTGGTTTCCCGGCTGACCAGGCTGGTTGCCGGGCTGCCCCGGCTGGTTTCCCGGCTGACCAGGCTGGTTGCCCGGCTGCCCCGGCTGGTTGCCCGGCTGCCCGGGCTGACCCGATGGGGCGGGCCGGCCCGATCCCACGGGGGCTCCGCTCGCCCGCGGTGCGCCGGAGCCCGCGGCGCCGGGCTGGCCGGCTCCCGGCTGGTCCGAGGCCCCGGGCTGCGCCCCGGTTCCCGGCTGTGGCTGCCCGGCGCGCGCGACCTGGCGCGCGCCCTCCTGGAGCGTCGACTGCGCCCGTGCCACGTCTCGCTGCAGCTCCCGGTCGCGGCTCGCCTCGCGGAACGCGGCCGCGGCGCGCGCGAGGGCGTCGCTGGCGGCGCGCCGGTCCTGCTCGCTCCCGCTCCGTGCCGCGCGCTCCACCGCATCGGCCGCCTCCCGCAGCAGCCCCGCCACCTCCGGCTGCGCCGAGCCGCTCGAGTCCGCCGCGTCGCGGATCGCGTCGGCTCGCTGCGCAGCCCGCTCGGTGTCCATCCCGCCGAGCTCGCCGGCGAGCGACTCGAGGTCCTGCGCCGCCCGCTCGGGATCCCCCTCCGGGTTCGCCTCCTGATCGCCGCTTGCGGCGCGCGACGTGGCCCGGGCCAGCGAGGTCAGGCCCGCGTCCCGCTCGGCGGCCCGCGGGTCGGTCATCCGGCTGAGCTCCTGAGCGACCGCCCCGATGCGAGCCACGACCGCCTGACGGTCGTCGGCTTCGTCACGCAGCTGCCTGGCGAGCCGCCGCAGCTCCTCGACGAGGCGGTCGCGGCGCGGATCGGGCGTCTCCGCTCCGCGCCGCTCAGCATCGTCGGCGACCTCCTCGACGCGCTCGGCGACGTCGCGGGCGGCATCACGTGTCGCGGCGCGGTCGCGGAGGACGCCCTCCTGGGGGTTGGGCCATGCCACGAGCACGACGAGCAGCGCGGCGGCGACGGCGGTGATCGCCGACGGCCGACGATCGAGCCGCGGCCCGAATGCGCGACGCACCTCGGCCAGGCCCAGCCGAGTGCGGGTGTCGGCGAGCTGGCGCTCCGCCAGCTCCTCGGCGGCGGGGGAGCGCTCGCCCGCGCCGGGATCACGCAGCAGCTCGAGGGCAGTACCGAGGCGCTCCCGCATCCCGAGCTCGTCGTCGGCGCGCCGCGCCGCCTCGACCAGCCCTGGGCGCCGCAGCAAGGCGTGCGCCGCCCAGCCGGCAACGGACGCGAGCGCGACTCCGGCGTGGAGCGCCGGGGCCGCCTCGAGCGGCATGGACCGGGCGACGAGCTGGACGAGCGCGGCCGCCAGCAGTCCTGCCGGGAGCCAGACGGCGCCCGCCCGCACCGCCCGACGCAGCCAGAGACGCCGACGCAGCGCGCGAAGCCGGCTGGCGACGTCGCGACCGAGTCGCGCCTCGACCGCGCTCAGCAGGGCTCGTTCGCTCATCGCGGAGGCTCCGCCAGCTCCTCGATCGTCGGTGTCCCGTCACCGGCCACGAGGACCTGCCGCGGCTCGGCCGGTGGCGCGCGCCGTCGCCGCCGGAACGCGAAGCGCATGCCCGCCGGGACGACCAGCCGCATCGAGGCCAGCGTCAGCAGCAGGGCCAGCACGCCGAACGTGGCGGTGAACCGCGGCCACCAGTGCCCGTCGAAGAAGCTCTGGTCGAGGGCGGGTGCCGGCTGGCCGTCGTTGCCGAAGCAGACGTCGCCGCGGCAGATCACGCCCTGGTCGTCGAAGCGCTCGCCGTTGATCTGGCCGAGCACGCTCGTCACGCCGAAGCCGGTCGGGTCCAGCGGCGCGATGACGTCGAGCATGGCGACCATCGGGTTCACCCACATGACCTGCTCCGGCGCGCGCCTGGCCCGCCGAAAGCCGCCGTCCTCGCCACGAGCCGCCATGACGCTCCAGAAGATGAAGATCAGCACCGTGCCGAGCGTGAAGGCGAGCACGGTGCAGTACGTCAGCACCGTCGCCGCCTGGGTCCGCTTGAACAGGGCGGAGAAGAAGAGCCCGACCGCACCGAACCCGATGGCGGCCGCGAAGAGGACGATCTGCTGCCGGACGATGTCCTCCCAGCTCGCGCCGCCGTACATCAGCACGATGGCGGTGATCGGTATCGCCGCCACGATGAGCAGGAAGACGTAGGCCAGCGCCGCGAGCAGCTTGCCGACGACGATGGCGCCCGGGCGCAGCGGCGTGCTGATGAGCAGGTCCAGCGTCTGCTTCTCGCGCTCCAGGCTGATCTGGCCGGCGGTGAAGGCCGGCGCGATGAACATCACCAGGATGAGCTGGAAGATGCTCAGGAGCGTGAAGATCCACTGGCCGATCGTCGCGGAGGGATTCGTGACCATGGGCCCGAACGGGCCGAAGCCGACGCCGCCGAAGCCGGCAGCCTGGCGCGCCCCCGGCGCGACGACCGCGTAGACGCCGTACGCGATGAGGGCCAGGATGGCGAGGTAGACGGTGAGGACCGCGAACGCGCGCCGGCCCCGCATCCGCGAGCGCAGCTCCTTGACCAGGATCGTCCCGACCGCCGCCAGCCACTCCCGCACGGCGGAACGCCGGGGCGTGTGCATGCCGACGCCCGTCACGCGGCCGCCTCGGCGGGGTCCGCCTGGCCGGTCACCTTCATGAAGATCTCCTCGAGGTCGCTCGTCGCCTGGCGGAAGCCGGTCAGCCGATGGCCGGCCTCGACCAGGCGCCGCAGCAGCTCTGCCTGCTGCTCGGGGTCGCCGTCGAACGGCAGCTCCAGGCGGGTCGCGCCGGGCGGCGCGCCGTCGATACGGAGGACGTCGCCCACCCGCTCATCGGCCCGGAGGGCCGCATCGGCCGCGGCGACCGCCTCGTCGTCGCCGAGCACGTCGATCTGCAGCACGGCGGTGGCGCGCAGCGACCGCTCGATCTCGTCGATCGGCCCCGAGCGAAGGAGGCGGCCGCGGTCGACGATGCCGACGCTGGTGCACATCTCGCCCAGCTCGGGGAGGATGTGGCTGCTCACCAGGATCGTCTTGCCCATCGCGCGCAGCTCTCGCAGGATCTCCCGCATCTCGACCCGTGCCCGCGGGTCGAGGCCGGACGCCGGCTCGTCGAGGATGAGCAGCGCCGGATCGTGGACGAGCGTGTGCGCGAGGCAGAGCCGCTGCCGCATCCCGCGCGACAGCGCCTCGACGTACTCGCCGCGCTTATCGGCGAGCCCGACGATCTCGAGCAGGTCGCCGATCATGCTCCGGCGTCGCGCCGCCGCCACGCCGTAGCAGCGCGCGAAGAAGTCGAGGTACTCCCACACGCGCAGGTCGTCGTAGACGCCGTAGAAGTCCGGCATGAACCCGATGCGGCGGCGCACCTCGATGGGGTCCGCCGTCACGGGGATGCCGCAGACCAGCGCCTCGCCGGCGGTCGGCGCCAGCAGCGTGGCCAGGATGCGCATCGTCGTCGTCTTGCCCGCCCCGTTCGGGCCGACCAGCCCGTAGATCTCGCCCGGGCCGACCACCAGGTCGATCCCGGCCACGGCGAGCTGCCCGTCGTAGCGCTTGACCAGGCCGCGCGTCTCCACGACTGCCATCGCGCCCGGAAACGATTCGCTCATGGCTCCAGCACCCCCTCGATGCGGGCGGTGACGAAGACCGGCATCTGCCCGAACTGCTGGCTCGCGTCTCCCGAGATGCGCGCCTCGATGCGGCCCGCCGGATCGAGGACGACGGCGGGGTCGACCTCGAACGAGGACTTCTCCGCCAGGTCGCCGAGCTCGGTCCACTCCCCGCTGCGCTGGTCGCGGACTGCGAGCGTGTAGCCCGGCGGCAGCAGCTGCCCGGCCGGTCCGCCACCGAGCACGGCGCTCGGGTCGTTGCCGGTGTGCAGCGTCACCGACGAGACCTGCATTCCGGTCGCCTCGAGCGGCAGCGCGATGGAGAAGGTCGCCGCGCCCGTCCCGAGGAGCACGAAACCGGGCGACTCTTCGCGCGCGTCGCCCTCCATCGCGAGGAGGGTCACCGACAGCTGGGCCGGCCCGAGCGTGACCTCACCGGGCGCGAGCACCGGCCGTCCGCTGACCACCTCGACGGTCTGGGAGTAGCGCTCGACCTCGTGGCCATCGACCTCGACCTCGGTCGGCCCGGGCACGAGCCGCCAGCCGATGATGAACGGGCCGCGATCGCCCGGCGCGGATCCCGGGGCCACCGGGAAGCCGCCGTACCCGACCAGCGCGTTGATCACCTCGCGTCGCACCGCCGCGCGTCGAGCGCGGTCGGTATCGGGCGGCCCGCCGCTGAACCCGTAGACCCGGTCGCCGGCGGGCATGCCCTGGAAGTTCTGGGCCGCGATGGTGAACTCGCGCGCCTCCCCCGGACCGAGCTCGCCGATCATGTCGCCGTCGCTGTTGGAGATGGCGGCGACGTCGTCGACCGGCTCGTCGCCGGTGTTCGTGACGGTGCCCGCGATCCGGCCTTCGCGCCACTGCCACGCCACCTCGAGGTTGGGCGTGTAGTCCACCACCGTCTCGGCGCGCAGGGTCCGGAACGACGAGACGTTGACCCGGACGTCGCGCAGGTGCGCGGGGTCGCCCTGCTCGGTGACGAGCTGCTCGGGCGGCTCCGCCGCCGGAACCGGCCCGAACGAACCCGTCCGAAGCGGCGCGATGAGCGCATCTCCGTGGACCGTCAGGTCGTACGTCGCCCGCCCCGGACTGTAGAGGCCCGCGAAGGTCTGGACCGACGCCGAGGCGACGCCGGACGCCACGCGGACCAGGCTGATCTCGTTGACGATCACGTCGCCGCCCTTGAGCTGCGTGCCGATGCCGAAGGAGCAGGCGGTGAACAGCAGCACGAGGACCGGGGCGGTGACCCACGCCAGCTCCCGACGGTCGACCCGCCGCAGCACGAGATAGCTGATCGGCCCGATGAGCAGGATGTACCCGACGATGACCGCCAGCAGCAGCTCCGCGGGCGGCACCTCGAGCGACGGCAGGTTGGCGAGCGCGTTCAGCATGGCGTTCGCCTGCTCCTCCGCGATCGGCGGCCCGCCGAACTGCGGCATATCGGCGCGCTGGGGGATGAGCCTGGTCCACAGTCCCGGAGCACCGCTCCACGCGCGGAATGGCTCCGTCGCCAGGTCCGCGGCAACGTAGGTCACCGCTCCCGCTCCCCGCGGCGCGCTGACGACGAGCGCACCGCCGTCCGTCCCGCGGGCGAGGGCGACCGCTCCCTCGGTCGGCTCGCCCACGGCGACCGTCTGGGGCGGCGGGGCGACGGCGTCCGGCGAGGCGAGGGCGGCGAGGGGTGCCAGATCGACCTCGTCCCGCGCCGCGATGTCGACGACCGGCAGCAGGCGGGCGAACCCCGCCGTCCGCGCCTGGAAGTCGGGCCCCCCGATGACGACGAGCTGGCCGCCCGCCGCCACCCAGCGCTCGACGCTTCGCCGCTGCTCGGGCGACAGGACGCCCGAGTCGCCGGCCCACACCATCGTCTCGATGCCGTCCAGCGGTTCAGGGCGCGGGGGGATGTCGCCGACCGCCATCGACAGTGGCTCGGGGCCCGACTCCCGCGCGATGAGCTGTGCGCGTGCCGCGCCGCCGGCGTCGCCGACGAGGGCGGTCGTCTCGGCTCCCGTCTCGTGCGCCCGGATCTCGACCTCGGTGCGCACGGTCTGCACCCCGGGGGCATCGAACCGGATGACCACGCGGCGCTGGAAGCCATCGGGCCGCAGGTAGAGGACGAGCTCCTTCCGGGCGCCGCCCGGCAGCTCGACCCGCCGGCGCACGACGGCCTCGTCCGTCTCGGTCGATAGGATGCCGTCCACCGGTGCGGCGTCGTTGGCGAGCGAGACCGCGATCGCCACCCAGCCGCCCGGCTCGAATCGGCCGGCGACGAGGGGCCGTGCGGCCATGGTGATCGGCCCGGCCGCGGAGGCGGGGATGGCGACGATCGGCAGCAGGAGGCCGGCGAGGAGGACCGAGGCGAGCAGCGGCCGAAGAGGACGACGAAGCGAGCTCGGGATCGACATGGGCCCTCCTGCGGCGGCCGCGGCTCCCGTAGGACGCCGCCCGTGCGCGCAGGGTTGCACGACCGGTTGTCGCCGACCGGGAGTCTAAGGGCGGGGGACCCCCGATGCTATAGTCCCTTCCCCGTAGGCCCGCTCTACCAGGCTTCTCCGCCCGATGGACTCCGCTTCCAGGGAGCTCGAGCGGCACCTCGAGCGGCAGATGCGCTCGCAGGAGCGGCAGCTCGTGGTGCTGCGACTGGCGGTGGCGGCCATCGCGGCGCTCTTCCTGTTCGCCTTCCGCGATCGGCTCGAGACCGCCGAGATCCTCCTGGTCCTGTGCGCGGCGGTCGTGGTCTACGACGCCGTCATCACGCTGCTGATCCCTCGCTTCCCGGCGCGCGAGGTCGGCATCGTCGCCATCGGGCTCGACATCGTGACGGTGACGCTGGCCGTGCACTTCTCGGCGAACGCGCTCGACAGCTACCTGCTCTACGGCCTCGTGATCCTGACCGTCGCGCTGCGCTTCGGGCTCGCGGCGTCGGTCTGGTCCGCGATCGTCGTCTCCTTCATGTACGTGGCGGTCACGTTCTCGGCGAGCGCCGACCCGCGTGTGCGCGAGCTGATCCCGGTGCGAGTGGCATACCTGATGACCATCGGCGTCGGCACCGGGGTGCTGAGCCGCGTGGTCCTCGGGCGTGCCAGCGAGAACGCTCGGCTCGCCCAGCGCCTGGCCGGGGAGGAGCGCGAGCGCGCTGCGGCGCGCGAGCGGGAGGTGCTGTCCCAGCTCCAGCGCGAGTTCGTGGAGTCGCTCGACCAGCGTGCGACGGCCGAGGCCATCGCCCGCGGCGCCTCGACCCTGCTCGGCGAGGTCACCTGGCTGTGCCTCGCCGAGGGCTCCAACGGGCCGCTGCGGCTGGCGGCGGTCGCCGGGCGGGACCCGGTCCTCGCGGAGCGGCTGCGGCGGCAACTCGAGGAGCGCGAGATCCGCTTCGGCGAGGGAGTGGCGGGCTCGGCGGCGGCCACCGCGACGCCCGTGCTCGTTCGCGACGCGGCCAACGAGCCGAGGAGCACCGGCGACCCCGACGCGATGGAGTCGACCGGCTGGCGGTCGATGGTGGCGGTGCCGGTCATGACGCGAGGGATCGTGCGCGGCGTGCTCGCCAGCGCGTCGCGCAGCCCGCTGGGCGAGGACCAGCTGCGGCTGGCGGAGGCGATCGCCGAGCGCGCCGGCCCCGCCCTCGAGAACGCGTCGCTGTGGGTCGACCTGCAGCGCCGGATGGACCGTGAGCACGAGGCGCAGCGGATCAAGGACGACTTCCTGTCGATCGTGTCTCACGAGCTCAGGACGCCGCTCACCAGCATCCAGGGGTACTCGCAGCTGCTCGAGGGGCGGCTGCTCTCCGATCCGTCCCGCTACACGAAGGAGCTCGGCCACCTCCAGGTGGTGCGCTCCCAGGTCAGCCGGATGCGACGCCTGGTGGACGACCTGCTCGACGTGAGCCGCATCGATCGCCGCGGCGGCGTGAGCGTCGAGCCGGCCCGGTTCGACCTCGCCGAGCTCGTCCGCGACGCGGTGGGGCGCACGCGGCGCCAGTACGGCGATCGCGTGATCGAGCTCCGGGCGCCCGAGGCCCTCGAGGTCGAGGCCGACCGTGACCGGATCGACCAGGTCGTCACGAACCTGCTCGACAACGCCGTGAAGTACTCCCCTGACGGCGGGCCGGTGGGCGTGCTGGTGGTCGGCGACGGGCGCGAGGCGCAGGTCAGCGTCAGCGACAGCGGCATCGGGATTCCGGCCGAGCATCGCCACCACGTCTTCGAGCGGTTCTACCAGGCCGACGGCGACGCGAGCCGCCGCCGCTTCGGTGGGCTCGGGCTCGGGCTCTACATCAGCCGCGCCATCGTCGAGGCTCACGGCGGCTCCATCTCGGCCGCCGCGAACCCGGCCGGGCGCGGGACGGTCTTCTCGTTCCGGATCCCGGTCCGCAGCCCCGCCGGCCTGGCGGGATCGCTCCCCGCCGCCGGCGAGCCGCCGCCGTTCGTGGTTCGGCGCCACGGCGGGTGACCACGCTCGCGAGCACCCGGGCGCGTATCGCGGCGCTGGCGGCCCGCCACGGGCTCGAGCTCCTCGGCGTCGCCCCGGCCGAGCCGCTGCCCGGCGTCGAGGACCGCCTCCGCGAGGCCGTCTCCGCCGGTCGCATGGCGCGCATGGACTGGATGGGAGGCGACCGGCCGTTGCTGGCCGCCGATCCCCGACGCCACGACCCGGCGGCCCGGTCGGTGATCGTCGTCGCGGCCCCGTACGCCGGTCGTGACCGCGCCGCGTGGGACGACGCCCCCGACCGGCTGCACGCGGCGCTCGCCGAGGTGCTCGGCGCCGAGCCGGCACAGCCGGCCGGGCTGGTCGCGCGCTACGCGATCGGGACCGACTACCATCGTGCCCTCCGCGCGCGCCTGGAGCGGCTCGCTGCCGATCTGAGGCGCTCCGGGGTAGGGGCCGGCGAGGTCGCCTACGTCGACGACCGGCCGCTCGCCGAACGCGCGTTCGCGGCGCGCGCCGGCATCGGCTGGATCGGGAAGAACAGCAACCTGCTCACGCACCAGCGCGCGGGCTCATGGGTCTTCATCGGCGCCATCCTGTCCGGGGCGGCGCTTCCGACCGATGAGCCGCTGCGCAGCTCGTGCGGCGCCTGCCGTCGTTGCATCGACGGTTGTCCCACCGGCGCGATCGTCGCGCCGAGGGTGGTCGATGCCCGCCGCTGCATCAGCTACCTCACCATCGAGCACCCCGGGGAGCTGGATGAGTGGTCCGCGCGCGCCATCGGCCGCTGGATCTTCGGCTGCGACGTGTGCCAGGAGGTCTGCCCGGTGAACGCCGAGGCGGACGACGCCGGCCCGCTGCACGTCCCGCTCATCGCCTTCGGCGAGTGGCTGCTGGTGCGCGGGACCCGGCGCGTGGCGCGCGAGCTCGGCGAGACGGCCCTCACGCGCGCCGGCCGTCACCGGCTGCTCCGCAACGTCGCCTGCGCGCTCGGGAACGCGCTGCGCTCGGGCGGGCTGGCCGCCGCGACGGTCGATCGCTCGGCGGCCTTCCTGCGCACGGCGAGCGGCGACCGGCGACCGGAGGTCGCGGCGGCCGCCCGGTGGGCCCTGCGCGCCGTCCCCCCGGGGCGGGGACCGTTCGGCGGCGAATAGACTCTGGCGATGCCTCGCGTGGCGGCGTTCCGCGGGCTGCACTACCCGCTCGAGCGCTTCGGCGGCACGCGGATCCCCGAGCGTGTTCGGCTGCCCGACGAGGGGCCCGACCATCCCGGCCGGGTCGCCGACCTCACCGACCTGGCCTGCCCGCCGTACGACGTCATCGCCCCACGGCAGCGCGACGAGCTGCTGGCGCGGCACCCCTGGAACGCGGTGCGACTGGAGCTCAGTGCCGAGCCGGAGCCACACGCCGCCGCGGCCGCGACGCTCGCGGCGTGGCGTGCCGACGGGGTCCTGGCCGAGGCGCCGGCGGCGTCGATCTACTACTACGCGCACGCGGCGGCTCACGATCCGGATCGGCCGGCCGTCCACGGAGTGCTGTGCCGCGTGCTGCTCGAGCCGTGGGGCGCCGATGTCCGGCCCCACGAGCACACCATGCCGGGCCCGAAGGACGATCGGCTCCGCCTGCTGCGCGCCACGCGCACGCAGCTCAGCCCGATCCTGGCGCTGTACTTCGATCGGTCCGAACGGTACCGCCACGTCATGAGCCGTGCCTGGAGTGACGAATGGCGGGCCCGTGACGCCGACGGGCTGCTCCACACGCTGGCCGCGGTCGAGCCCGACGAGCGCCTCGTCAACTACCTCTCCCGCCAGCGCCTCTTCGTGGCGGACGGCCACCACCGCTACGAGACCGCGCTGGCGTACCGGGCCGAGGTGCGCGCCGAGACGGGGAACGCGCAGGCGGCGCCCGGCGCGCTCGCTGCCGACTGGATCATGGCGGTGCTCGTCAACGCCCAGCTCGAGGAGCTCGAGATCCGGCCCACGCACCGCATCCTGGCCGACGCGGATCCCGATGCGCTGCGCCGGCTGGTGGACGAGCCGGGCCCGCTCTTCGCGGCCGAGCGCGTCCCCTCCGCCGCGCTCGCCACGAGGCTCGCCGAGCGGCGCGACGGGGCGGCACCGGTCTTCGGCCTGGTGCTGCCGGGCGACGAGGCGTACCTGCTGACCGGACAGCCCGATGCGCTCGAGGAGCGGATGCGACAGGAGCGGACGAGCACCGCGGTGCGCCGGCTCGACCTCGCCGTGCTGCACGCCGCCATCCTCGGCGACCGGCTCGGGATCGGGCGCGCCGAGGTGGCTGCGGGCCGAGTGCTTGCCTACACTAGGGACGCCGGCGAGGCGCTCGACCGGGTGCGCTCGGGCACCGCCGCGGCGGCCGTGCTCGTGCGAGCGACCCGGCTGGACCAGCTGGCGGCGGTCGCCACCGCCGGCGACGTCATGCCGCAGAAGTCGACCTTCTTCCATCCGAAGCTCGTCACCGGCCTGGTCTTCAATCCGCTCGACGACGAACGAGGAGCCTGAGCCGTGGTGCAGGCGATCAAGCGCGACGAGGTTTTCATCGAGCCCGAGGGCATCTACGTCGAGTCGACGCAGCCCGAGCGTCGCAGCCGCAAGCCGCCGATCCTGCTGATTCACGGCGCGCTCACCGGGTCGTGGATCTGGGCGTCGTTCGCCGCCTACCTCGCCGAGCGTGGCTGGGAGGCGCACGCCATGAACCTCCGCGGCCACTACACCAGCGACGTGGCCGACCTCGAGGAGACGACGATGGCCGACTACCGCGCCGACGTCGAGGTCGCCGTGCGGCATCTCGGCCGCCCGACGGTCCTCCTCGGCTGGGGAATCGGGGCCCTCGTGGCGATGCTCTACGCGGAGCGGCATCCCGTCCTGGGGCTTGTCCTGCTCGCGCCGTCCCCGCCGGCCGCTGCGCTGCCGCGACGCCCGCTCGAGCACGAGCTCGAGGCCGTGCCGCCGGTCTACGACGCGCGCTGGTGGGGCTGGATGGCGCCGATGGATCGGCTCCGCAGCTGGCTCCCGGACATGACCGACGAGGAGCTGTCGAAGATGCAGGAGCTGCTGGCCGGCGCGCGGGAGTCCGGCCCGGCGCGCCGCGAGCGGATGCGCGGTGTCCCGGTCGACCCGACCCGGATCGACGCGCCCGCCCTCGTCATCGGGGCCGGGCTCGACGACGTCGTGCATCCGTCCGAGGCGCGGCGGACCGCCGACCTGCTCGGCGCCACCTACGAGTACTTCCCCTCGGCCAGCCACTTCGGCCTGGTGATGGGCGGCGACAGCTGGCCGCAGGTCGCCGGCAGCGTGCACGGCTGGCTGGAGGAGCGTCGCCCGGCGATGACCGCCGCTGCCCAGCGGATGCTCGCCGGCGTCCGCTGACCCGCTCGCCGTCGCGGGCCACCGTGCCGGAAAGGTTGTGGATAAGTTGGTGGATGAACCGGGTTCCCTCGTCGGCGGCAGCCTCCCTACGATGACCGTCGTCGCTTCGCCCCGAGTGGCCCGCGAGACGGAGCGACGCCAGACGAGTCCGTGCCCGGATCGAAAGGTCGTATGAGGGAGAGGCCATGAGCGACCGGCCGACGTCCGTCGCGGCTGTCCACGAGGCGCCGCCTTCCGATATCGCCGAATTCATCCGGTTCTGCCATGCCCGGCGGGCGGTCGGCTGGCCGGACCTGTACGACGAGATGTGCGCCGTCGCCTCGCGACGGGAGTTCCGCGGCTGGGATCAGGACGAGCTGGCCGCGCGCGGGCTCACCTTCTCGCTGACGCGGGTCGCGAGGCTGGCGGGCTGGGTGCGTACCGTGCTCGGGCCGTCGGCCGATGCGCCGTCGCCGCTCCCGATCGAGCCGCCGATCGACCGCCGCCGCCGCCGGACGAGGGCCGCCGCGGACAACTGAGCCGCGGGAGCCGCCGGGTGCAGACCCGGGGTCAGTAGGTGTGGCGGCGAGCCATCTCCCGCTCGATCATGCGCTCCATGATCATGTACTTCTCGATGCGCCGGCGCAGCTCGTTCGCCTCGGGGGTGTACAGGTGCACGAACTGCTGCAGCTCGAGGCTCAGCTTCCGGCTGAACATGCGCGCGTGATCGAGGTTGCGGCGCAGGAGCGTCTGGTCCATCCGGCGCAGGTGCTCCTCGTTGAGGAGGTCCTCGTCGCGGAGGAGGGCCTTGTCGATCTCGATCTGCGGGGTCTGCAGCTGGATCTTCGCCCGCGTCGGTTCTTCCGCCATGCGGGCCGATGCTAGCATCCGGCCCGCCGGCGGCCGTTCCGCGGCGAGCCGCGCACGGAGCACGAGAGGCCGATGAGCGAGGCGATCCCCGTCTATCTCGAGCTCGGCGCGCGCCGCGCCTTCGCCGGCGCTGTCGAGTGGCCGGGCTGGTGCCGCAGCGGCAATGGTGAGGCGGCGGCGCTCGAGGCACTCGTCGCGCACGGGGAGCGGTACGCCGCCGCTGTCGGGAAGGCCGGTGGCCGCTTCACGGCCCCGGGCAGCGTCGACGACCTGGACGTGGTCGAGCGCCTCGAGGGCAACGCGACCACCGACTTCGGCGCGCCCGGCATCGCGCCCGCCGCCGACGAGCGGTCGCTCGACCGCCGCGAGCTCCGGCGGTTGTCGAAGCTCCTCGAGGCGTCGTGGCGCTTCCTCGATCGGTGTGCCGCCGCGGCGCACGGGGTGCCGCTGCGGAAGGGGCCGCGCGGCGGTGGACGCGATCTGGACGCCATCGTCGGCCACGTTTTGGACGCCGAGCGCTCGTACCTGTGGCAGCTGGGGACGAAGGCCGCGCCGGGCGACGGCCTCTCCCCTGCCGATCGGGCCGCCGAGCTGAGGCGGGCGATCCTCGACACCCTCGTCGCGCGCGTTCGCGGCGATGAGCTGACCTCGGGTCGGCGGGCGCGTCTGTGGACGCCGCGGTACTTCGTGCGCCGCGCCGCCTGGCATGTGCTCGACCACGCCTGGGAGATCGAGGACCGCGCGCGCGAGGTGTAGTGTGGGCATCAGCCCTCGGAGCGCCGCCGGCCGGCTAGGCGGATCAGGTCCTCGTGGAGCTCGAACCAGACGGAGTGGTAGCTGTCGACGCGGGGTGAGGCGACGTAGCGCTGGTCCGCGCCGCGGGCGAGCTCGGCGGCTCGGCTGAGCCGCGAGCGGTAGACCGCGAAGCGGGGGAGCGAGGCGCAGAGCGGGTCCAGCCAGCGGGCCATCTCGGCGTGGAGCGCGCCGAGCTCGTCGAGGACGCGGGCGTCGTAGGACGCGTCGGTGTGGTCGTTCAGCTCCTCGCCACGCACCTGCCAGGCGGTGACGATCTCCTTCATCCGCGTGTCGAAGGCGTGGAACGACTCGAGGTAGGCGACGCATCGGGTCTCGCCGAGCGCGGCCCGGTCGGCGTCGAAGAGCGCCGCCGACCTGAGTCTCCCCTCCGTCGAGAGGCGAATCGCGCCCGCGACCCGCTCGGCCAGCCCCTCCCGCATCAGCCGCTCCACGGCCGGCCCCAGCCCCTCGGGTGCGGCGAGCAGGGCGTCGCCGAGCTGCTCGGGAGTCGCGGCCCCTTTGACCAGCAGGGCGCGCAGAACGTCATCGGCGCCGAGCGTGACGGTGGCCTGCGGCTGGGTGAGCTCGGGCTCCGGCTCCGCCATCGCGGCGTCGATCGGCTCCTTCCCCACGCGAGCGTCAGAGCCGCGGATCCGGATGCCGTGCTCGGCGGCCCACTCGAGCAGCGTCGCGGCCTCCGGCGCCACCTCCCGGTGGCCGGCCAGCCGGCCGGCGTAGATGGCACCGCTCCCGCCGTCGATGGTGATCTCCTCGCCGACGGGCAGCAGGCGCCCGTCGATCTCGACCGCCTCGTCGCCGGGGTGGACGGAGGACGCTCCCACCACCGCCGCATGCGAGGCGAGCCCACCCCGGGCGGTCAGCACCCCGGCCGCGCCGGCCATCCCGCGCACGTCCTCCGGGGAGGTCTCGGGCCGGACGAGGATCACCTCTCGGCCGGCCGCGGCGGCCTCCTCCGCGG
>DATADA010000181.1:0-3976 GCA_036258775.1 Candidatus Limnocylindria bacterium
GGCTGGGCGCTGTTCTCGGTCCGCGACGCCGAGAACGTCGCCGAGGGTCTCGGCGTCCCGACCTTCCGCTACAAGATGCTCGCGATCTCGATCACCGGATTCATCGCCGGGATCGCCGGCAGCGTGTACGCCCTGCAGGTCGGCTTCGTCACGGTGGAGGGCGTGTTCAACCTGACCGTCCCGCTGTTCGTGATCGTGATGAGCGTCCTCGGCGGACGGATGCACTGGCTGGGCCCGGCGATCGGCGCCCTCGTCATCCACACGCTCCGCGACCGGCTCGCCGCGGCCGGATTCGAGGGAGTCAGCCTCGTCGTCCTGGGGCTGGTCCTCGCCACGCTCGTGCTGCTGGCGCCGGAGGGGCTCATGGCGCGACTGCGGATCCGCCCGCTCCCCGTCGCTGCGACCTTCGCGGTGGCGGTCGCCGGGCTGGCGCTCACCCAGGTGTGGGGAGAGCCGCTCGACTGGGTGGCGGCGGGGATGGTTGCCGCCGCGGTCGTGGCGTTCCTGCCGGTGCCGCGCCGGCGCCTCGTGCGGGAGGTCGTGCGCCTGACTGCCGACGAGCCCGAGGCCGATGCAGCGCCGGAGGCCGACGCCGACGCCGCGACGGTGCCCATGCCGGTGGCCGCGGACGCCGGCCCGCGCGACGCGCCCGGGGCGGGGCCGCGAGCCGATGCTCCCGTGGTCGTGGAGTGCGTCGACGTCGCCCGCTCGTTCGGCGGCGTCCGCGCCCTCGGCGGTGTTTCGCTCACCATCCGGGAGGGCGAGCTGGTCGGCCTGGTGGGTCCGAACGGGTCGGGCAAGACGACCCTCGTGAATCTCATCTCCGGGGCGTTCCGGCCGACCGCAGGCGACATCCGGGTTGCGGGGCAGAGCATCGTCCGCCTGCCGCCCCATCGCATCGCCCATCTCGGCGTCGCGCGCACGTACCAGATCCCGCGCCCGTTCGAGTCGATGACGGTCCGCGACAACGTCGCGATCGCGATCATGTTCGGGCGCCGGCCACTCGCCCTTCGCAGCGCCAGGCACGCGGCGCAGGAGCACCTCGACCTGGTGGGCCTGGCCGATCTCGCCAACGCGCGACCGTCGGAGATCAATCTCCACGAGCGCCAGCTGCTCGAGATGGCGCGCGCTCTGGCGACCCGTCCCCGCGTCCTGCTGCTCGACGAGGCGCTGGCCGGCCTGAGCCCGGTCGAGATCGACAACGCGGCCCGCGTCGTCCGTCGCATCCATGCCGCGGGAATCACGATCGTCCTCGTCGAGCACCTGCTGCGGGTCGTCAACCAGCTGGCCACCCGCGTCGTGGTCCTCGACCAGGGCCGTGCGCTCGCCGACGGCGAGCCGCGCGCGGTGATGCGGGATCCGGCCGTGGTCGGCGCGTACCTCGGCAGGGCGGGCGGGCAGGCCGGTGCTTGAGATCCGCGGCCTCGACGTGTTCTACGGCGACGCGCGCGCCCTCGAAGGGGTCGACATCGACGTCGCCGACGGCGAGATCGTGTGCATCGTCGGTCCGAACGGCGCCGGCAAGTCGACCCTCGTGAACACGATCGCGGGGCTGCATCGATCGAAGGGCGGCCGGATCGTGATGGACGGCGTCGACGTGGCGCGGATCCCGGCGCACCGGGTCTGCCGCAACGGGCTGGCGATCGTCCCCGAGGGCCGCCGCATCTTCCCGGCCATGACCGTCCGCGAGAACCTGGATCTCGGCGCGTACCGGCCCGAGGCGCGGCGCAGGCGCGGCGAGACGCTGCGCTGGATCCACGAGTTGTTTCCGCGCCTGCGGGAGCGCGCCGACCAGCTCGCCGGGAACCTGAGCGGTGGCGAGCAGCAGATGCTCGCCATCGGCCGGGCGCTGATGGCGTCGCCGCGGCTGCTCCTGATGGACGAGCCGTCGCTCGGCCTGGCGCCGCTCATCGTCGATGAGGTGTTCGACGTCATCGCGTCGATCAACGCGGCGGGGATGAGCGTGCTGCTCGTGGAGCAGAACGTGGAGCGGGCCCTCGAGATCGCGACGCGGGGCTACCTGCTCTCCGAGGGACGCATCGTGCTCAGCGGCAGCAGCGGCGAGCTTCTCGGCAGTGGCGAGGTTCGGCGCGCGGTGCTCGGCGTGTGAGGCTGCCGGTCACTGCGTTGGCTGAGGGTGGAGCGGGAGACGGGACTCGAACCCGCGACATTCTGCTTGGGAAGCAGACACTCTACCGACTGAGTTACTCCCGCCCGGCGCAGGGATGATAGCGCCCTCCTTGGTGACCCACAACGCTCGAGCCCTCTCGAACCCGACGGTGGGCGGCGGCGTATTGCCTGACGGTGGACCGATGGAAAGGCGTTGCGGCCGCCACGCTGCTCGTGACGGTGGGTTGCGCGGGCGTCACGACCCCCGCGGGACGCGGCAGCCCGGCGCCGTCGGCGGCGTTCTCGACGCAGCGGGCGCTGGCGCATCTCGATGCGCTGCAGCGGATCGCGGACGAGCACGGTGGCGTCCGGGCCGTCGGAAGGCCGGGGTTCGAGCGGTCCATGGAGTACGTGACAGAGCAGCTCGAGCGGGCCGGCTACCGCGTCGCGCGGCATCGCTTCGATCTGCCGCTCTTCGAGGAACCAGAGCCGGTCCGGGTCACTATCGACGGCGGCCCGAGCTACTCCGATGCCGATCACGCCAGGGCGCTGATCTACTCGCCCGCCGGCCGGATGACGGCCCGTCTGGACGAGGTCGCGCGAGCCGATGACGGCGAACCGCGCGGCGCCGGCGGATGCGAGAGCGCCGACTGGCGTGGCTTTCGCGAGGGCCGCATCGCGCTGCTGGCCCCGGCGCCCTGCTTTCGTCGCGCACACATCGAGCTGGCGCAGGCGGCGGGGGCCGCGGCCGCGATCGTCGTCTACCCGGAGTGGGGGCGCGGCGAGATCCGACGCCCGACGCTCCTCACCCCGGACGGCCTCGAGATACCCGCGGTCGCCGTCGGCGCCGAGATCGGCCGGGCGCTCGACGACGCGCTCCGGCTGGATGCCGACGTGACGCTCAGCGTCACGACCCGAACTCGGGACGCGACCAGCGTGAACCTGACCGCCGACCGCCGGGGAACCGGGGATGGCGTGGTCGTGGTGGGCGCGCACCTCGACTCCGTCCTCGAGGGACCGGGCATCAACGACAACGGCTCGGGCGTCGCCGCGCTCCTGGAGATCGCAACGGCCCTCGCCGAGCGGCCGCCGCCGCGGCACACGGTCCGGTTCGCCTTCTGGTCCGGAGAGGAGCTGGGGGTGCTTGGCTCACGGGCCTACGTCGACTCGCTGGACGCCCGCGACCTCGACGCGCTCGTCGCGTATCTGAACGCCGACATGCTCGCCTCGCACAACGCCGGCCGCTTCGTGTACGCCGACGACGGCGCCGCGCCCGGGTCCGAGCCGATCACGGACCTGCTGCTCGACCGCCTCGACTCAACGGGCGCGCCGGCAGAACCTGTCGACCTGCGTGGCGGGTCGGATCACGGGCCGTTTCTGCGAGCCGGCGTCCCGACCGGCGGGGTCTACTCCGGCGGGCTGGAGCGCATGACGCCCGAACAGGCGGCGCGCTTCGGGGGAGATGCCGCCGAGCCGATGGACAGCTGCTACCACCTCGCCTGCGACCGCGTCGACCGAGTCAATCAGGACTCGCTCGACGCGCTGAGCAGGGCGCTCGCCCACGCCGTGATGGAGCTCGCCGCGGGCGCACCGGGCTCAGGCGCCGGCGGCTGAGGTGGTCCTCGGCGGGCAGGTCAGGCCGCGATGCGCGCTAGCCCCCGGCGTCGCGCGGCGGATCGACCGGTTCGCTGGCGATGGCCTCCCAGCGACCGTCGGGTAGCCGCATCCAGAGGCGGTCGGCAGGGTCCTCGTCGGTGAGCTCCGGCGGCGCAGATGCCTCCGACGTCCAGCCGCCACCATCGGTCCGCCAGCTGAACCAAATCCCGTCCGTGGTCTGCCGCCACAGCTCCATCCGGTCGGCGGCGGG
>DATADA010000182.1:0-4337 GCA_036258775.1 Candidatus Limnocylindria bacterium
AGTTCCTGCTCTTCTTCAACATCGGCTGGTACGGAACGTACCTCCCACTCACGGTGCCTGCGTTCACCGGGAATGCCTTCTTCATCTTTCTGCTGCGGCAGTACATGCGCACGATCCCGAAGGACCTCGACGAGGCCGCGCGCATCGACGGCGCGGGCTTCTGGACGATCTACTGGCGGATCATCCTGCCGCTCTCGATGCCCGCGCTGGTGGTCGTCAGCGTCTTCACCTTCCTGGGTGTCTGGAACGACTTCTTCGGCCCGCTCCTCTACCTCGACGATCCCGAGCTGTTCACGGTAGCTCTCGCCCTCGCAACTGAGGTCACGCGCGTCGGCACCGAGTGGAACATCGTCATGGCGGCCAACCTCATCGCCATGATCCCGCCGCTCATCGTCTATGCCCTGTTCCAGAACAAGCTGATGGGTGGGATCGCGTCAGTCGGTATTCGCGGATAGCGTCAGCTGACCGTCTCGGCCTGCTCGCTCGTCGCGGGCGTCCGGACCTCGATCGGGGCCACCGACTGATCCCGCGTCAGTGCTCGGTCGAGCATTCGGAGGAACGGCTCAGCGCCGAGCTCGGAGAAGATCTCGCGCGCCTCGTCGGCGGCGCGACGAGATTCGGGTGTCCCGGCACCGAGCGTCGTCACGAGGTTCAGATCACACAGGGCGAGCTCGAACCGGGCACCCAGGTCCCGCCAGCGTCGGATCGCGTCGGCGAAGCCGGCGAGCGCCTCGTCGCGACGGCCCTCGAGAGCCGCGATGCCGGCCTCGAGCTCACGCTGCGAGGCCGCGATCGTCCGGCCCCGCTTCACGCGGAGGTGGTCGAGCGCCTCGTGGGCGGCCACGACGTCCCCGAGCCAGCACGCGAGGCGGCCCGCCATGCGAGCGGCACCGGCGTCCGGCGTCGACATGCGTCGATACGACGACGCGGTGAGACGAAGCGCCTCGGCCAGGTCGCCCTGCGCCGTGAGCACGGCGCCGAACAGCCCCTCCTTCGTCGCCTCCGCCTGCTCGTCCTGGCTCGTATCGGCGGAGTCGGCCAGTGCCTTCATCCGCTCGTAGACCGGCTCACCGCGCAGCCCGAGGATGAGCAACCGCCGGTAGTGGCCGATGTCATTCGGGCTGTCCGGGTCGGCGCCGATGATCTCCTCGGCCTGGCCGAGGGCCCAGTCCCACTCGCCCAGCGAGATGGCCGCTTCCGCCGCGTTGCCATAGAGGAAATCGGCCGGCCCGCGCATGCCGAGGTGCCACGACAGCGCATGCCCTTCACGCGCGAGGCGATACGACAGGCGGATGTCGTCGGCCGCCGCGGCGTAGCTCAGGTTCACCTGTGCGCGCAGCTGGGCGTCCCGGATCTCATGGGCCTCAGCCAGGCTGCCCGCGCCGCGCAGGACGGCGATGGCCTCGAGCATGCGCTCCATCTGCGCCAGCGCGACGCCGCGCGTGATGAGGAGATGGATGACGGTCGGCGTCAGCTCCAGACGTTCGGCCGCGTCGAGGACGGAGTCCGCGAGCTCGAGCGTGCGGCGCGACTGCCCGCGCAGCATGTTCGCGCGCGCCAGCTCGCCGATGAGCTCGACGAACTCGGCCGACCCGGCGAGGTCCGCGTACTCGTCCGCCGCGCGCTCGAGGAGCGCCATCCCCTCCTCGATTCGGCCGTCGTAGTCGTACATCGTGGCCAGCTCGACGAGCGCCCGGAGCACGCGCGAGCGGTCCTCGGAGCCGCGAATCAGCTCGAGGGCCTTCTCCTGGTGCGGGACGCCGAGATCCGGCCGGCCACCGACGGCGAGGGCCTGGCCCGCCGCCGCGTGCAGATCGGCGCGCTCCCGCGGGTCCGAGGTCACCTCGAGCGCCTGCTCCAGGTAGCTGGCCGCCTGACGGTGCGAGCCCAACGCACTGGCTCGTTCGGCCGCCGCCCGAAGGGCGACCCGGGTCTGCGCGGCCAGTGCCTCGCCCTCCGGCCCCTCCGGCTGAGCGCGGTAGGCGGCGAGGTAGTGCTCGGCCAGCACGCCCGCGATCCCCTCGTCGTCGAGCGTCTCGAAGTACCGCGCAGCGGCGATGTGCAGGCGGCGCCGATCACGACGCGCGAGCGTCCCATACGCGACCTCGCGGATGACCGCCTGCACGAACCCGTACTGGCCCCGCTCGGGTGAGCGGGGATCCGCGTCCCGTGCCAGGAGCTCTCGCCGCAGCAGGCCGCGGAGGCGTCGACCGACGTCCTCGGACGGATGGCCGCTCACCGCGGCGAGCGCTTCGCCTGCGAACGTCTTGCCGATCACCGCGGCGGCGTGAAGCAGCGCCCGATCGGCGGGATCGAGCGCATCGAGGCGCGCGGCGACGAGGGCGTGCAGCGACGGCGGGACGGTGAGCTGGCTCAGGTCGCCGACCGGCCGGTATGCCCCGTTGTCCCGCTCCAGGCGACCCTCGCTGAGGAGCATCCGCACCGTCTCCACCGCGTACAGCGGCACACCCTCGGCCCGCGCGAGGATGCGCGCCACGGCGGACTCCGGCAGGCCGGGGACGAGGCCGGCGAGCATTTCGCGCATCTCCTCGTCGGAGAGCGGCTCCAGGACGATCGAGGTGAAGTTCCGCCGGCCGGCGCCCCAGTCGGGCCGCCGATCGAGGAGCTCGGGACGCGCCAGGGTGATGATGTAGATGGGCCGGTCGCGCGACCAGTCGAGGACGTGGTCGATGAAGTCGAGCAGCCCCTCGTCGGCCCACTGCAGGTCCTCGAAGACGAGCACCACCACCGCCCCCTCGGCGAGACGCTCGAAGAAGGTCCGCCACGCGGCGAACAGCGACTCGCGGTCACGCCCGTCGGCCGGTGCGGACTCCAGGCCGAGCAGCTGCAGCAGGCGCGGCTCGAGCCACGCGCGCTCGTCCTCGTCGGCCACGTGAGCGGCAAGCGACTCGGCCAGCTTGCGACGCGTCGTCTCCGGGTCCTCGCCGTCGGCGACGCCGGCCCGCGCCCGAACCATCTCGGCCAGTGCCCAGAACGTCACCCCCTCGCCGTACGCCGGCGAGCGTCCCTCGTGCCAGCGGGTGAGCTGCGTCACGCCGTCGAGGTACTTCTGGAACTCCCAGATCAGCCGGCTCTTGCCGATGCCGGCCTGACCCATGATCGACACGAGCCGCGGCCGCCGCTCCGCCGCCGTCGCCGCGTGGAAATCCTTCAGCATCCGCAGCTCGGCGCCGCGCCCGACGAACGGCGCCTCGAGCTGCTCGCTGCGCCCCGCCCCTCCCCGTCGTGCCACCACGCGCAGCGCGCGGTACGCCGTGACCGGGCTGACCTTCCCCTTCAGCACCTGCTCCCCGGCCGGCTCGAAGGCGATGGCCTCGCTCGCGGCGCCGTGGGTCGCCTCGCCCACCAGCACGCTCCCCGGCGGCGCGACGGACTGCAGCCGCGCCGCGGTGTTGACCAGATCGCCGCTGACCATGGCCTGGTTGGCGGCGGCGGTCGAGACGGCCGCCTCGCCGGTCACGACCGCGGCCCGTGCCATCAGCTCTGCCCCGAGTTCGGTCCCGAGCTGTCTCACGCCCTCCACGAGGTCCAGGGCCGCCCGCACCGCACGCTCGGCGTCATCCTCGTGCGCCGTCGGCGCCCCCCAGACCGCCATGACCGCATCGCCGATGTACTTCTCGACGCTGCCGCCGTATCGCCCGATGATCTGGCTCGCCGTGTCGAAGTAGCGGTCCTGCAGCTCGCGAACGCTCTCGGCGTCGCGCCCCTCGGCGAACGTCGTGAAGCCGACCAGATCTGCGAAGAGGACCGACACGAGCCGCCGCTCTGCCACTGGACCCGGTCGCTCCCCCGTCGCCGCCGCAATGGCCGCCACGCTGCCCTCGCCGGCGCCGGCGCGCGTGAGGGCCTCGCCGCACTCTCCGCAGAACCGATCGTCGGGCGCGTTCGCGGCACCGCAACCCGGACACAGCAGCGCGAGGCGCGCGCCGCACTGCCGGCAGAACTTGCGCCCGGGCTCGTTCGAGGTCTGGCAGGTCGGGCAGATCACGCGCGGGAGTATCGGTCCGGGTCTGAACCGCGGTCAACGCGGCAAGGACGTGCGCCGACGTACCCGGACCACGTGTCCGTCGAGATGATGGCGCCCGCCAGGTGCGGCGGGGCCTTTCGCCACGGAATCAGATCTCGCCCGAGCCGCGCTTCCGGCCACGCCGTGCAACCGGCATGTATCAAACGTGACCGGCGGATGCCGATCGGGCACGCCTGATTCACCGCCGAATCGCCGGCCGCCATGAGGGCGTGCTCTGGTCCCCTTTGATTCGTCCGCGACGTCTGGCGTGCCCGGAGGCCGGGATGGTGTCACGTTCGATTCGCTGCGG
>DATADA010000183.1:0-27074 GCA_036258775.1 Candidatus Limnocylindria bacterium
GCCGCGGGCCTCGTCGTCCTGGGCGCGTGGCTGCGTGCCCGCCGCCGCCCGGCGGCCGCGGCGAGCACGGCAAGCGGCACGAGCCACGCGATCGGGTCCCGCGGCGCCAGCAGGATCCACTCGCCGTAGCGCCCCACGAAGTGCTCGCGGATCTCGGCCGGCGTGCGGCCGGCCGCCAGCTGACGCTGGATCTCGGCGCGGATGGCGTCGGCCGCGGCGGTGCGCGACTCCGCCACCGACAGCCCCTGGCAGTCGGGGCAGCGCAGCTCGGCCGCCAGGCGCGCCGCGCTGGCGCCTTCGCCGGGCGCCGGCGGGACCACCGCGCGGTACGCCACGATCCCGGCGATCGCCAGGAGCACGGCCGCGGCGGGCAGGGCGAGCCGCGTCATCGGCCGCTCACGCCGAGCGCGGCGAGCTGCTCGTCGACGACCTGCTGGCTGAGCGGGCCGAACCACTTGAAGCGGACGATCCCCGAGGCGTCGACGAAGTAGGTCTCCGGTGGGCCGGTGACGCCGAGGTCGAGCGCGATCCCGCCGTCCGGATCGAGGAGCGTCGGCCAGCCCCCGTCCCCGTAGCGCGCCAGCCAGCGGCGCGCGGCATCGGCCTCGTCCTGGTACAGGAGCCCCACGACGCTCAGCTCGTCGCCGTGCTCCGCCTCGAGCCCGAGCAGCACGGGATGCTCGTCGACACACGGCCCGCACCAGCTGGCCCACACGTTGACGATCGCGGGCCGGCCGCGCAGGGCGTCGCTGGCGAGGCGTTCGCCATCCAGCGTCGCCGCCTCGAAGGGGGGCAGGGGCCGTCCGATGAGCGGCGACGGCACCTCGCGCGCGTCCCGGCTGAACCCGGTCAGGAGCAGCCAGCCGACGGGGAGCACGAACACGGGCAGCACCAGCCACCTGAGCCTGCTCATCGGGCGCTCTCGGCGGTCGCGGCCGCCACGGGGCCCTCGGCGTCGGAGACCGACAGCGAGGACGGGCGCCGCGCCCGCTCGCGCGCCGGCTGCGGACGGCGGTCGGGCCACGCGGCGAAGATCGCACCGGCGACGGCGACACCGCCGCCGGCCCAGATCCAGGCGACGAGCGGGTTGACGAACACCGCGAACGACGCCACACCCGTCGCCGGGTCGTGGCCGAGCAGCGTCACGTACAGGTCCTCGCCGAGTCCGGACCGGACGGCGGGCGTCAGGATCGGCGTGGCCGAGCTCGGATACTCCCGCACGGCGGCGACCAGCGAGCCCCGCTGCGGGCCGGTGTAGTCGAGGTGCGCCCGCGTCTCGGCCACCCGGGCGTCGTCCGCCAGCGGCCCGCGGTCGACGCCCCGATACGTGAGCGTGTAGTCGCCGATCCGGATCGTCTCGCCCGGCCGCACCGTCCGCTCGGTGCTGTGCGCCGCGGTCGAGCTGATCGCCACGGCGACCGCCATGACGAGCACGCCGAGATGAACGACGTAGCCGCCGTAGCGACGTCGACTTCGCGCGACGAGGCGCCATGCCGCCGTCGGCACGGCCTCTCCGCGGCCGCCTGCCCTGGCCCGGGCGCCACGCACCCACTCGTCGGCGATCACCGCCGCGACGAAGCCGGCGAGCGCGAGCGTCGCGATCGCCGCTGGATCACGCGCGCCGAACAGGAGCGCCGCCGTGCCGACGACGGCGGCGACGGCCAGCGGGAGCGCGAAGCGCCGCCTGACCGTCTCCCACGACGCCGCACCCCACGGCAGCGCGGGGCCGACGCCCATCACGAACAGGAGCGCCAGGGCGATCGGCACGGTGACGGCGTTGAACCATGGCGCGCCGACGCTGACCCGCACGCCGCTGATCGCCTCGGCGAGGAGCGGGTAGAGGGTCCCGAACAGGACGGCGAAGGTCAGCGCAACGAAGAGCACGTTGTTGAGCAGGAACGCGCTCTCGCGGCTCACCGCCGCGGCCGGACGGTCGGCGACGGCGAGATCCGGCAGCCGCCAGATGATGAGCGCCACCGAGGCGGTGAGGGCGAGCAGCACGCCCCCCAGGAACCACGGGCCGATGGCCGACTGCGTGAACGAGTGGACGCTGGCCACGACCCCCGAGCGGGTCAAGAACGTCCCCAGGATGGTGAACACGAACGTCGCGCTCACCAGCGTGACGGTCCACGTCCGCAGCCCGCCGCGGCGCTCGGCGACCATCGATGAGTGCAGGAAGGCGGTCGCCGTCAGCCACGGCAGGAGCGCGGCGTTCTCGACCGGGTCCCACGCCCAGTACCCGCCCCAGCCGAGCACCTCGTAGCTCCACCAGGCACCGGCCACGATGCCGGCGGTCAGGAAGATCCACGCCGCCAGCGTCCATCGCCGGGTCGTCCGCAGCCACTCGGCGCCGAGCCGGCGGGTCACGAGCGCCGCCACGGCGAACCCGAACGGGATGGCGAGGCCGGTGTAGCCGAGGTACAGCAGCGGCGGGTGGAGCCCCATGAACGGGTGGTTCTGCAGCAGCGCGTTCGGGCCGGGGCCCTCGCTCGGGACCGGCGTGATGCGGACGAACGGGTCCCCGGGCCACACCATGACCGCCAGGAAGAAGACCAGGCCACCGGCCAGCGCCGCGCCGACCCACGGCATCAGCGCGACGTGGCGGTGCCGGTATCGGTACAGGACGAGCGCCGCCCAGCCGCTGGCCAGCAGGGTCCAGAACAGGATCGAGCCCTCGAGCGCCGCCCACAGGCTGATGACGCTGAAGAACGGCGGCGTGGTGGTCGCGTTGTTGCGCGCGACGTACTCCACGCTGAAGTCGTGGCCGAGCAACGCCGCGACCATGGCCCCGCACGCGAGCAGGGCCGCGGCGAAGGTGAGGTAGATCGCGGTCCGTGCGCTGGCGAGCACGCCGGTGTCGCGGCGCAGGCCGGCCGCCACGAACGCGACGAGGGCGTAGACGGTCAGCGCCAGCCCGACCACGACCGACGCGTGTCCGACGACCGCGGTCACGGGCGGCCCGGTTCCTCCGCCGGCACGAAGACGCTGCCGCCGGGCGTCTCGCCGGGCGCGGGCGCCTCATAGTTCTCGTCGTGCTTGACGATCACGCGCGTCGCCCGGAAGACCCCGTCGACACCCAGCGTGCCCTCCACCACGGCGCCGGTCCCCTCCCGGAACGAGCTGGTGGGGGCGCTGTCCGCCCGGACGGCGACGTGGGTCTGGCCATCGGTCAGGACGAAGCGCAGGTCGGTGGGTGGCCCGCTGACGCTGCCCGGCTCGACAAGCCCTCCCACCCGCACCGTCTCGCCGACCGCCCGCTCACCGCGGGCGACCAGCTCGCTGGGGGTGAGGTAGTAGACCAGCGCACTGCCGATGCTGCCGAACGCCAGGAGCACGATCGCGCCCAGCGCGACCGCCGCGCCCAGGACGATCCCCCACCGGCGGCGGCGGCGCGGCAGCGCCGGTGGCGCCGGGGCGCGGACGGTCATCGCTCGTCGTCCCGGGCTCGCTCCCGCGCGCGGCGCAGGCGCCTGCCGAGAAGCAGGGCGTAGGCCGCCAGTCCACCCAGGATGACGCCGTAGGCCGCGATCACGAAGCCGGCGTCGCTCATCGGGCCAGCGCCTCCCCGCGGACGGCCGCGACGCGCTCGCGGCGCACCTCCTCCTCGCGCCGCTGCTCGAGCCGCGCAAGCTCGTAGCGCCGGACCATGAGGTACGCCCAGGCCAGCGTGAAGGCGACGAGCATGCCGACCAGGGCGGCGACGAACTGCCCGGGTGCGGGCGGATCGAAGACGCGGTCGGGGGCGAGGAAGGTCGGCGGCTGGTGCAGGCCACGCCACCAGATGACGCTGAAGTGGACGATCGGGATGTCGACGGCGGCGACCAGGCCGACCACCGCCGCGCGGGTGGCGCGGCGCAGCGGGTCGTCGGTCAGGCGTCGGACCAGCAGGTAGCCGACGTAGAGCGCCAGCAGCAGGGCCGTGGTCGTCAGGCGCGGGTCCTCCCACTGCCAGAAGACGCCCCACACCGGCCGGCCCCACATCATCCCGCCCCAGATGGCGAAGGCCGTGAACATGACGCCGATCTCGGCGCCGGCGTGCGCGGCCGCGTCGAAGCGAAGGTCGCGGCGCACGAGCCACAGCAGCCCGCCGACGGCCGTCACCGCGAAGGACAGGTAGCCGAGCCACGCCGAGGCAACGTGCGGGTACATGATCCGCTGCGCGTCGCCCTGGTTGGCGTCCGGCGGCACCACGAAGAGGCCGAACCCGGTCGCCGCCGCGACGGCGGCCACCGCCGCCCAGCCGAGGATGCGCGTCGCCATCGGCCGCTCAGTCCTCCAGGACGAAGCCGTAGGCGGCCGCACCGGCGACCAGCATGACGACGTCGAAGGCCGCGAGCAGCTGCAGCCACGCGACGAGCTCGCCGAACGGGTCGCCGGTCAGCGCGGCGGCGGTTGCCTTCACCGCCGCGAGCAGGAGCGGCGCCGTGACCGGCAGCAGGAGCAGCGGCAGCAGCACCTCGCGGGCCCGCATGCGGACGGTGAGGCCGGCATAGAAGGTGCCGGCCGCGCCGAAGCCGACCGCGCCGAGCACCACGGTGACCGCCAGCGGCAGCCATCCGGCGGCCGGATCGAGCCCGTACAGGACCGCGACCGCAACGGTCAGGAGCGCGCCGAGCAGCAGCATCGCCGCCGCCGCCGCCAGCGCCTTGCCGGCGTACAGCGCGCGGCGCGAGACCGGATAGAGGGCGAGCTGCTCGAGCGAGCCGTCCTCCGCCTCGAGCTCGTGGAGCCGCGCGACCGCCAGCAGACCGGCGAAGACGAGCGCCAACCACAGCAGCCCGGGCGCCGCCTCGGCCAGGCGCCGCGCATCGGGCCCCAGGGCGAAGCCGAACAGGAGCAGGACGAGAGCCGCGAAGAAGACGGTGGAGACCGCGGCGTGCCGGCCTCGCAGCTCGGCGAGCGCGTCCTTACGGGCGACGGCCAGCGCCACGCCCAGCTCCCGGCGCACCGAGCTCAACGCGAGGCGCCCGCGGTGAGCACCCCGTCACCCACGGCGTGCGGCTGGTCGGCGGGCCGCGCCGCCGGCGCCCCGTCGAGAAGGCGGACGGCGCCGCCCCGGGCCTCGACGGCCACGCCGCCCTCCAGCCGGAGCGTGCCGTCGGCCTGTGCTGCGATCCGGTCGGCGGCGTGCGAGGCGACGATGACCGCGACGCCCGCGTCCCGCCAGGCGACGAGGAGCCGGTCGACGAAGCCCATCGCGTCCGCGTCGAGGGCAGCGTACGGCTCGTCGAGCAGCACCAAACTCGGAGAGCCGAGCAGCAGTCGCGCCAGCCCCAGCCGACGCCGCATGCCGGCCGAGTAGCCTCGGACCCGGCGGTCCGCCACTCCCTCGAGGTCCACCGCTGCCAGCGCGGCCGCCACCCTCTCCCTCGACTCGACGCCGCCGAGGCCGAGCAGGGTCGCGGAGAAGACGAGGTTCTCGCGCGCGGTCAGGTCGCCGTAGAGCGCGGTGGCGTGCGACAGGTAGGCGACCCGTTCGCGCACCTCGATCGGGTTGACGGCCGGATCGAGGCCGTCGATCCGCACGCTCCCCCAGCTCGGGCGGATGGCCGTGGCCAGGATCCGCAGCAGCGTGGTCTTGCCGGCTCCGTTCGGCCCGAGCAGGCCGACCACCCTCCCGGCGTCCATGCCGAACGAAACGCCGGCGAGGGCCGGCGTCTCCCCGAAGAGGCGGGCGACGTCGCGGGTCACGACGGCGGCCGGCGGCGAGTCGAAGAGCCCGCGGGAGCGCGGGGAAACGTAGATCGTCTGCGGCATGCTCGACCGAGCGACGGACGGAAGGGTGGCCGATCCGAGTGTGCGGCCTGCCGCCGGGGGCGTCAAATGAGCCGCGGCGTAATCGGCGGCGTAATCTCGGCTGACAGATCCAGCGATCGAGGAGAGCCGATGACGATCACGAACAGCGGCCTGCCCGCCCTCGGGCTGGCCGTCCTGCTCCTGCTCCTGCTGGCGGCGTGCGGCGGCGGGACGGCCACCGCACCGCCCACCGAGTCGGCCGGCGAGGACCACGGCGCGCATGAGACCGGCGCCCCGGCCGAGACCGGCGCCGGCGGCGGGGAGTCGATGGAGGTGGCACTCGCCGACTTCGCCTTCGCGCCCACGGAGCTCACGGTTCCCGCCGGCACGACGGTGACCTTCACCAACGAGGACTCGGCGCTCCACTCGGTGAGCGAGGGGAGCGACGGGCAGGTGGCAGATGACGCGGCGTTCGACGAGGACGTCGAGGGCGGGGCGAGCGTCGAGATCACCTTCGACGAGTCGGGCACCGTCCAGGTCACCTGCAAGTACCACCCGTCGATGAACATGACGGTGACCGTCGAGGGCTGACCTGCGCCGCCCGGCGGCATCGGTTGCCCGGCCGGGGGGTGGATGCTAGCCTTCGGCGCCTGATGGACGCCGCCCCCGCCGCCGATAACGGCGCGCAACCCCGGCGCCGCGCGGAGCGGCGCGCAGCGGCCCAGCAGGCGGAGTCGGAGGCGACGACGGCCCTCAACGTGCTCGGCCAGAAGTGGGTGCTGCGCATCGTCAGGGAGCTGGGCGGGCGCAAACGGCGGTTCTGCGAGCTCCAGGACGCACTCGGCGGCGCGAACTCCGCCACGCTCTCGCAGCGGCTGCGGCTGCTGGAGGAGGAGGGCGTGATCGCGCGCCGCATCGTGAGCAGCGTGCCGCCCTGGGTCGAGTACTCGCTCACCGACAAGGGGGTCGACCTGCGACGGGCGATCTCGGGGATCGAGAGCTGGGCAGACCGCTGGTCGAGGCGGGCATGAGCCATCCGATCGCCGAGGAGCGTCCCACCGCGCACGGCGACGCGCTCAACGCGGTGCGGTCGGGGATCGCCGAGGGGTTCGACCCGGTCGCGGCCGCGCAGCGCGCGGTCGACCTGCTCC
This sequence comes from Candidatus Limnocylindria bacterium, assembly GCA_036258775.1. GTDB lineage: Bacteria > Chloroflexota > Limnocylindria > QHBO01 > QHBO01 > DATADA01. Next base: position 6,888 of record DATADA010000183.1, read on the forward strand.
ACGAGCGCTTCGGGCACTACGACTGGGTCGGCATCTACTGGGTCGACGGTGGCGATCTCGTCCTCGGGCCGTGGCGGGGGCCGGAGGCGACCGAGCACACGCGGATCCCGATCGGCACCGGCATCTGCGGCGCCGCCGCGGCGAGCGGCCGGACGGAGATCGTCGACGACGTCGACGTCGACCCGCGCTACCTCGCCTGCTTCGCGAGCACGAAGAGCGAGATCGTGGTGCCGATCCTCGAGGGCGGGCGCGTGGTCGGTGAGATCGACATCGACGGCGCCGATCGCGCCGCCTTCGACGACACGGACGCCAGGTTCCTGGAGGAGGTCGCCGCCCTCCTCGCGCCGCTCCGACCCCGCGCGTGAGGTCCGGGCGGCGCGCCGTAACCGCCGCCGTAGCATCGGTCGCATGGGCCGCCAGCACGATCCGAACCGGAGCGCGGCGGTCGTCACCGCCGAGGCCCGCTCCGGCGGCGCGACGTTCGAGGCGATCTACGACCGCCACGCGGTGGGGATCTACCGCTTCATCTACGCGCGCGTCGGGAACCGGCCGGACGCGGAGGACCTGACCGCGCAGGTGTTCATGCGCGCCGTCGAGCAGCTCGACACCGCGCGCGACGCCGGACAGATCGCCGCCTGGCTCTACCGCGTCGCACAGAACGCGATCGCCGACTACTGGCGGGCGTTCTACCGCATCCCGATGGTGGCCGCCGACGACTGGGCGCCGCGCTGGGACCCGGCCGACACCGGCAGCCAGCAGGCGCCCGCCTCGCCGGACGGCGACCACGCCACGCGGCGCGTGGAGGCGCTGCTGCGCCGCCTGCCCGACCACTATCGGCGCGTCCTCGAGCTGCGGTTCCTGCAGCGGCTGTCCGTCGCCGAGACGGCGTCGCGGATGGGCATCAGCCCGGGCAACGCCAAGGTGCTGCAGTACCGCGCCCTGCGCAAGGCGGCGCTGCTCGCCGAGGGTGCGGCCGATGGCTGAGCGGCACGAGCTCGACGCTGCCGAGCGGCTCGAGCGCTACCTCGATCCGCTCATCGCCGGCGGCCGGCCGGCGCCCGAGGACACTCCCGACCCGGCCGACGCGGATGTCGCGCGGCTGGCCGCCGAGCTGTCCGCCGCCACGGATCCGTCACGGGGAGAGCCGGACGATGCGTTCCTCGAGCAGCTGCGCCGCCGCATGCGCCAGGCCGACGAGGGGATCGCGGCCGTCGTTGTGCCGCCGCCGATCCGCGCCGAGGCGGCGGCCCGCCACGAGGCGACCGCCCCGCAGACGCCCGGGGCGCCGTCGCCCGCCGGGAGCAGGCGCTGGTCGATCAGCCGGCGCCAGCTGCTCCAGGCGGGGCTCGGCGCCGCGGCCGGGCTCGCCGCCGGCGCCCTCGGTGCGTCGGCGATCCGCCCGCCGGACGCCAGCGACGAGACGGGCGGCTGGGAGAGCGAAGGCGGGCTCGTCGCCGGCGAGGGCTTCTGGGCGGAGATCGCGACGGTCGAGCAGGTGCCGCCCGGCAGCGCCGTCCGCTTCGAGACCGCCGCCTTCTCCGGGTTCGTCGTGAACGACGGCGGCGAGATCCGCGCGCTCTCGAGCGTGTGCCCGCACATGGGCTGCACGCTTCACTTCCGTCCCGACTGGCACGACCTGCGCTGTCCGTGCCACGGCGCCAGCTTCGACCTGGAGGGACGGCTGGCGAACGGACGGCGCCGCTGGCGCGAGCGCGGCGAGTACCCCGGCGATGCTCGCGCCTACCCCGTGGAGCTGCCCCCGCTGGTCCGCCCGCGAACGCGGGTGGAGGACGGCCGGGTCTACGTCTGGACCGCGCAGGCCTGATCCCGGCGATCAGCACGGGATCGTGGCCGGCGCCGTGGCGCGATTTCAGCCCGCGAGCACGTCGACCACGTAGGCGATCAGGTACGGGATGGAGAGCACCACGATGAGTACCGCCAGCGCGATGCCGACGTACAGGAACCAGCGCATGTCGGGCGTGCCGGGCCTGATCGGCGGGGGCGTGAGCCGCTTCGCCAGGCGCGACGGGCGCCGTGGCCGCCGGTGCTCGTAGCGGTTCGGGCGTGACGGATCCGGCAGTCGCAGGCGCGGCAGGCCGCGCTTCTCGGTCACCGGTGCCTCATCGGTAGACGTCCGGATTCACGCAGTTCGGAAGCCGATCGCCGCGCAGTCCGGCGAGGAGGTTCTCGGCGGCCATGGCGGCCATGCGGCCGCGGGTCCCGCGCGAGGCCGAGGCGATGTGGGGCACGACGAGGCAGCTCGGCATCCCGATCAGCGGATGGTCTGCGGGCAGCGGTTCGGGGTCGGTGACGTCGAGGGCGGCGGCGAAGATGCGGCCGTCACGCAGCGCCTCGACGAGCGCATCGGTGTCGACGACCGGTCCGCGGCTGGTGTTGACGAGCACGGCGCTCGGCCTCATGCGTGCCAGCGCGTCGGCGTCGATCAGGTGCCGGGTCTCGGCGCTCAGGTTGACGTGGAGCGTCACGAAGTCCGACTCCGCCAGCAGCTCGGCGAGCTCCACGCGACGGGCGCCGCCGAGCGCCTCCTCCTCCTCGGGCGATGCGGCCTGCACGTCGTGGTAGAGGATCCGCATGCCGAAGCCGGCCCCCCGGCGCGCCATCTCGCGGCCGATCCGCCCGAAGCCGACGATGCCCAGGGTCGCGCCGTGGACATCGACCCCGAGCAGGAGCATCGGGCCCCAGGTCCGCCATCGGCCGTCGCGCACGTAGTCGACCGCCTCCGGCAGACGCCGGGCGGCGGCCATGAGCAGCGCCCAGGCGAGATCGGCGGTGGTCTCGGTGAGCACGCCGGGCGTGTTGCCGGCCGGGATGCCGCGCGCCGTGAGTTCCGGGACGTCGAGGTTGTCGAAGCCGACGGCGTAGTTGCTCACCACCCGCAGCCCGGGACCCGCGGCGTCGAGCAGCTCGGCGTCGACGCGGTCGGTCAGCAGCGACAGCAGCGCGTCGACCCCGCGCACGCGTCGCAGCAGCTCCTCGCGCGGCGGCGGCAGCTCGTCGGCCCACAGGTCGACGTCGCACGCGGCCCGGAGCGGGTCCAGTCCCTCGTCCGGGATCACGCGCGCCACGAACACGCGCGGCCGGCCGGAGGGCGCGGCACCCGCGTTCATGCGGGCCCGGGGCGAGCCGCGCCGCGGCCGCTCACCGGGCCGATCCGGCCGTGACGAGCTCGCCCGTCCGCTCCAGCCTGGCCAGCGAGGTGGCCATCCGCTCGATCGCCAGCGACAGGTTCTGGCGCGAGTTCGCGTAGGAGAGGCGCACGTACCCCTCGCCGTGGCGTCCGAAGGCCGTGCCGGCCAAGACGCAGACTCCAGCGTCGTAGAGCAGGTGATCGGCCAGCTCTGCGCTCGAGCGGCCGAAGCTGGACACGTTCGGGAAGGCGTAGAAGGCACCGCGCGGCTTGACGCAGCCGACCCCGGGGATCGCGTTCAGACCGTCGACCACGAGCGCGCGGCGCGCGACGAACTCCTCGCGCATCCGATCCGCGTCGTCCTGCGGGCCGGTGAGCGCCTCGACCGCGCCGGCCTGCGCGAACGCGTTCGTGCAGGAGACGCTGTTGATGACGAGGCGGCTGAAGGCGGTCGCAAGCCACTCGGGCACGATCCCGTAGCCCAGGCGCCAGCCGGTCATCGCGTAGGTCTTGCTGAACCCGTCGAGGGTGATCGTCCGCTCCGCCATCCCGGGCAGCGTGGCGATGCTGACCGGCTCGCCGTCGTACTGCAGCCGCGTGTAGATCTCGTCGGCGAGGACGACGAGGTCGTGCTCGACCGCGATGCGGGCGATCGCCTCGACATCGGCGGCGGTCAGGACCGAGCCGCACGGGTTGTGCGGCGAGTTGATCACGATCATGCGGGTGCGGCGGGTCACGAGCCGCTCGACCTCGTCGACGTCCATGCGGAAGTCGTTCTCCTCCCGCAGCGGCGCCGCCACGGGGCGGCCGCCGACGAAGGCGACCATGCTCTCGTAGATCGGGAAGCCGGGGTTGGGGTAGATGACCTCGTCCCCCTCGCCGACCACCGCCAGCATGGCGTAGAACATGATCGGCTTGGCTCCGGGCGTGACGACGACCTGTTCAGGCGTGGCATCGATTCCCTTGCGCGCCCGGACCTCGGTGCAGATCGCTCGGCGCAGCGGCTCGATGCCGGTCGGTGACGTGTAGTGCGTCAGGCCCTCGTCCAGCAGGGCGCGGGACGCGGCCTCGCTGATGTGCCTGGGCGTATCGAAGTCGGGCTCGCCGATCTCGAGGTGGATCACGTGGCGACCGCTCGCCTCGAGCGCCCGTGCCCGGGCCGCCGCCTCGAAGGCGGTCTCGGTCCCGATGCGGGCCATGCGTTCGGCAAGTCTCACGTCTCGCGTGCCTCGTCTGCTGCTCGCGTGGGGTGCTGGGCGTGCTGCTCGGGGCCGCCGGAGGCGCCGCTTCGGCCTCCGGACACGAAGTGTACCGGCGGAGCGCCCACGGGGCGCGTGTGCATGCCCTTGCTATACTTTCCGAAGCGCAACCTCACTCCCACTCTGGAGAGCGATCACGCATGACGATGGAACACACCCAGCAGCCCGCGGTGCAGCCGGTGCCCGCGAGCGATGAGTCCCTCGTGACGGTCACCGACGCCGCCGCCCGCAAGGTGGTCGAGCTTCGCAGCCGCGAGGGCAAGGAGGAGGCACGCCTGCGGCTCTTCGTGAAGAGCGGCGGCTGCTCCGGGTTCAGCTACGGGCTCGCCTTCGACGAGAAGCTCAACGACGGTGATCGGGTCGAGGATCACGCCGGCGTGCCGGTCGTGATCGACTCGTTCAGCGCCCAGTACGTCGACGGGGCGGAGATCGACTACGTCGACTCGCTGATGGGCTCGGGCTTCGCCATCAACAACCCCAACGCGGTCAGCTCCTGCGCGTGTGGGTCGTCCTTCAACACCGACGGCTCCCCCGCCCGCGCCGGCGGCTGCCACTGAGCCTCACCGGGCAGCAGCGCCCGGCACCTGCTCCCATGCGAAGGCCCCGCTCCGGCGGGGCCTTTCGCTTCCCGGCTGACGGCCGGCTCGCGCGGGGCCCCGCTCAGCGCTGTGCGGACACGAACGCGGTGAGGGTCGCGAGCACCGCGACGCACGTCACCGGGAGGAGCGTCGCCAGCCCGAAGCTCACCAGCCCGACGCCGACGAGCGGGACCGTCGCCGCGAGCATCAGCCAGCGGCCCGATGCCCGGCCAGAAGCGACGAGGATCGAGCCGAGACCGACCGCGAAGTACGCGATCGCGACCCCGAACACCGCTGGCGGAACACCGTGCGCCTCCATCATGGACCGAGTGCCGCACTCCAGCGGCGCATCCAGCCGGCCCTCGCAGTAGGCGTATGTCGGACCGAGGACGAGGTACGACACCAGCCCGCAGCCGAGGACCGCGCTGCCGACGCCGAGGAGCGAGGTGAAGCGTCGACCGCGCGCCACTGCTCCTCCGCCAACGTGCTATCTTCGGTGAGCAAGTATCGACCGCATAACCTGCTACTGTCAAGGGACACGTTGACGCTGAGAGACGCAGCGGCGCCCGTCGGCGCCCCAGCCCCTGAAGTCGAGACCTCGGAGGCGGAACGGATCCGGCGCGAGTTCGCCCGGGCCTGGGGCGAGATCGGGGCGGCATGGGGAGTCGCGCCGTCGACCGCGGCGGTCCAGGGATACTTCCTGGCCCACGGCGGCCCCCTGACCGAGCCGGAGATCCGCCGGGCGCTCGGCATGAGCCATCGCGCCGCCAGCGCCGCGCTCGCCCAGTGCGAGGAGTGGGGGCTGATCGAGCGGGCGCCGGACGCCCGCCGCAGCGGTCAGCGCGGCCCGGCGGCGGCGGCGTACCGCGCGGTCGGCGACCACTGGACGTGGTTCCGACACGTCACCCGGGCTCGCAAGGAGCGCGAGACCGACCCCGTGCTGCCGGTCCTCGACCGATGCGTCAGCGCGGCCTCCGCCGCGGCGCAGGCCGGAGACGCCGGCGCCGAGGTGGCGGAGCTGGCCTCGCGGCTCGGGGCGCTTCGCGAGTTCGTGCGGCTCTTCGACCACGGCGTCGACGCGTTCATCACGGCACGCCCGCAGGCCACGGCGTCACTCTTCGCCGTGGTGGGGCGGCTCGACGAAGGGACGCTGAACCGCCTCTTCGCCCTCCTCGACCGCGTTCCGCCCGACGACGCGGCCGAGGCGCTCCGCACGCTGAGCCGGCTCTCGCCCGACGCGGCCCAACGGCTGGTGCGGCTCGCCGGCCAGCCCATGCTGGCGCGGCTGTTGGGCGGAACCGGGGGCTGACCCACGGGCCTGCCGCGCTACTCGCCGCCGGCGCGACTCGCCGGCGGTGCTAGTCGCCGGCGGTGCTACTCACCGGTCTCGTCGTCCTCGAAGAAGGAGGCTCCGGCCGCGACGGCCCGGCGCTCCCCACCTCCCAGCACCGCCGGGAGCGGGCGTGGCAGCGGCACCGGGGTGAGGTGGCGCGAAACGAGCTCGCGGGTGCCGGCGATGCCGAGGGCGTCGAACAGCACGCCGAACTTTGCCCGCAGCGCGTCGGCGATGCCTTCCTGCCGGTCCCCGGACAGCTCCCACAGTTGACGCTTGAACGGGCCGAGCGCCTTCTTGCGCGTCTTGTAGAGGAACTGCTCGTCGGTCTCCCCCTCCTTGCGCTCGTCGGCGGCACTCGTTCGGCTCCACTCCATCATCTCGCCGCGCAAATCGCCGGGGAGCGCGTCGTAGAGGATGTTCATGAACCCGGTCGCCAGGTGGATCTCCGCGCAGCCGTTGGCCGGGAAGTGGTGGAACGCCTCCTCGGGCAGCGTCGAGGCGCCGTGCTGGACGCATCCCGCCAAGCCGTACTCGTCGCGCGCCACGGCCGACAGCCGGCGCAGCGTGTCGAAGTCGATCGAGACCTCGGCGATCGTGCCGTCCGGCAGCGGGACGCCGCCGTGGCTCGTGCCGGTCTGGATGCTGACCTTGCTGAGCCCGGTAAGATCCCCGATCCGCGCCCGGTACTGGTCGAGGTAGCCGCGCAGCTCCTCCTCGGTGGAGTTGTGCTTGCCCACCTCTCCGATCTCGCCGCCGATGCTGATCGTCACGCCCGCGGGCTGGAGCTCGCGGATGAGCCGCGTGATCTCGGCGCTGTTCTCGGCATTGACGCGCTGCTGCTCCGGGACGGTGGGACGCGACAGGTCGACGAGGGTCGACGAGTCGATGTCGATGTTCAGGAAGCCGGCCGCGACCGCCTCGCGAGTCAGGTCCTTGATGCCGTTCATCTCGGCCTCCGGGTCGACCGGCCACTTCTTGGGATTGAACTGGAAGTGGTCGCCCTGCAGGAAGACCGGCCCGCGCCAGCCCTCGCGCAGGGCCGCCCCGAGGATCACGGCGGCGTACTCGTCGGCGCGCTGGTCGGTGTAGGCCATCTCGCTCTTGGCGATCTCGAACACCACCGTGCCGGCGTCGCGCTCGAGCGCCGCGCGGAACGCCTGTCGCGCGGTCAGGTACGCCGACGCTCGCACGTTGATCGCCGGCACCGTGAAGCGCGTCGGCTCGAACTCGCCGCGACCCCGGGCCAGGTACAGGTCGTGGATCGACGCCGACGGGCAGCCCAGTGCCTGCGAGGCCGACCAGATCGCCCAGCGGCATGCGTCGCGCATCGGCGCCTCGGCGTGGAAGACGGCGTCCCACACCAGGTCGTCGAGCAGCTGATCGCGGAAGCCGATCTCGTCGTCGACCTCGAGGCTGTCCCCGCCGAGCCGCCCGACCCGCGACAGGCGCGAACGGAAGTCGTCGGCGGACGCGAACGTCATGTCGGCAGGGAGCCTCGCTGTGGCGGTGACCGCATCCTAGCGGAGGGCCGACACGAGGGTGAAAGCGAGCAGCGGCGCGACCACGATCCCGGCCGTCGCGGCCAGGAGGTACCAGTCGCGCGCGGCGCCGCCGTCCGCCATGCGGCGCCGCCTCAGCCCGGCGGTCCACCACACCACGCCCGACAGGCCGGCGACGTAGAGGCCGGCCGCCAGGCCGGCGGTCGCCATGAGCAGGCCACGCGGCGGACCGCAGCCCGCCCACGCCAGCGGGCCGCCGGGTGGGCAGGCGGCGACGGCCTCGGCGACGATCAGCGAGCCGGCCGAGAGCAGGACGAGCGCGGACCAGGCGAGGTGCGCGGCGCGCAGGCGGTCCAGCGAGCGGGAGAGCGTCAGCCCGCGGCGTAGGCGGCGCCGCGCTCCCGCGCCGCCTCTGCCTCACGCCTGGTGATGCGCCGGTACTCGAAATAGAGGTACACGAGCGAGGCCGCGCCCAGGCCGGCGACCAGCGTCCCGAACGCCAGGGCCGCGAGCGGGAAGCGCAGCGGCCAGAGCGACCCACCGGCGAGGTTGAACGCCATGAGCGGGATGAGCAGCAGCATCACGAACAGGTACTGGAGGAAGTTGAGCACGCGCACCAGCTCCCAGCCGAAGCCGCGGCGGCCGCGCGCCGCCTGCGTCCAGAGCGCCAGGATGATCAGCACGAAGAAGTTGCCGCCGCCGACCATGGCGGCGATGACGAAGCCGACGTCCTCGCTGAAGCGCAGGAAGGGGATCTCGACGGTCACCAGGTAGTACACGTAGTTCGGGACGTAGGCGACCAGGAAGTAGAGGTACAGGAAGAGCGGGACGCCCTTGAGGAGCGCCACCAGCCAGGTCTCGCGCCCGTAGAGCAGCCAGCTCGTGAAGTCGTCGACGAAGGCGAGGGCTCCGCGCAGGCCACGCCCGCGCCGGCGACCGGCGTAGGGGGTCGTCATCGGTGCATCAGCCTCCGTGCTCGCCCTCGAGCAGGAAGGTGATCAGCGCCTCGAGCTGGCTCTCGCTGAGGACGTCCTCGGGGTAGGACGGCATGCCGGTCGACTCGCCGCCGTTGTAGTTCCCCGACGAGTCGCGGATCCAGTTCTCCAGGAAGAGGCGCGGGTCCTCCTCGTAGTCGGCCTCCATCTGGTCGAGCTCCGACGGCGGCACCGGCAGCTCGGTGATCAGCTCCTCGCCGATGCCCTGGATGTTCGGGAACTGGGGTGGGGCTCCCGCCAGGTCGGCGCCGTGGCAGCTGGCGCACGATGGCGAGACGGAGGTGTACACCTGCGCCCCGGCCTCGACGGTGTTCGGCACCTCCTGCGGCTCCTCCTCCTCCGCCTCCTCCGCCCAGCTCTCGACCAGCACCGTCAGCGCCTCGATCTGCTGCTCGTTCAGCGGCCCACCGACCTCGTAGCTCCAGGCCGGCATGGCGCTGTTGACGTTGCCCGACACGACCACGCCGCCGAAGCGGATGACGAGGTTCACGTAGTTCGGGTTCGCCTGCAGCTTGTCGGCGATCCGGGCCGAGTGGAGGTTCGGGGCCTGCACGGTGCCCTGCGCGGTCTCGGCCTCGCCGCCGGTTCCGTCGGCGCCGTGGCAGCGGGCGCAGCCCGCGGCGGCCGGGTTCGACGGATCGTCGGCGAAGATCTCCTCGCCGAACTCGAGGAGCTGCTCCTCCTGGGTCTCGGCGCGGGCGGTTCGCCGCGCGTCGTCGGTGATCCAGTAGAAGACGGTGAACACGCTGAGCGCCAGGGTCACCAGTACGCCGAGCGTCTTGAGCCGCATCGGTCAGGCGGAGCAGTGCGGCATGTCGCCCGGGCCACGGGAGTCGAACGTCACCGTGCCGGGTGGAGGACCGCTGATGACCTCGCGGGTGTCGACGATGTAGGTGCCGTTCTCGACTGCCGTCGCGAAGCTGTCCATCCCGCGCGGTGCGGGTCCGTCGCGCTTCTCGCCGAGGACGGTGTACTTGCTGCCGTGGCAGAGGCACTCGAACCAGTTCGACTGGTCGCACAGCTGCGGGATCTGGCAGCCGAGGTGCGGGCAGGTCCGCCACAGCGCCAGGATCTGGTCGCCGGGGTCCTGGACCGCCTCGCCGGTTCCCTCGACGCGGGCCATGGCGGCCGGCACGTTGACGACGAACAGGTTGGCGGCCTGGTAGATGTACGGCAGCCCGTTCTGCCACTCGGGTGCGGCGGAGTTGATGTCGGCGGAGGTGCCGATGCTGATCCGCGCGCCGAGCCCCTCTCGCAGGTTCGGCCACAGGAAGGCGACCGTCCCGCCCAGGAACTCGAGCGACAGGATCCCCACGCCGACGCCGAGCATCCGGCGCATGAAGCCGCGGCGGCTGATCTCGCCTCGTGGCGGGCCGTGGACGACCCCGTAGCCGGCGCCCTGCGTGGTCACAGCGTGAAGAACAGGCCGTCCCACGGCCAGACCCAGTTCCAGCCGGGGCCGCGGAAGAACGAGCCGATGAGGGTCACCAGCAGGCCGCCGATCATGATGCACAGGAAGAAGACCCACATCATCTTGCGGTCGCGGGCGGCGCGATACGGCGAGCGGTCGATGTACGGGATGATGGCCAGGCCGACGAGGTAGAGGGTCGGGACCAGGACGCCCGCCACGGTCGGGTTGAAGTAGCTCAGGATCTCCTGCAGGCCGAGGAAGTACCACGGCGCCTTGGCCACGTGCGGCGTCACCGCGCGGTTGGCCATCTCCTCGAGCGGCGCCTGGATGAGCAGCGACGTGATCGTCAGCAAGGCGAGGATGAGCATCATCATCAGGAACTCGGCCCGCAGCAGATGCGGCCAGGTCAGGAGGGTCTCGTCCGGGCGCTTGTCGACGCGGACCATCGACTCCTGCTTGACGTAGGCGAGCAGGCGGAAGCGCTCGGTGCCCGGCACGCCCGGCGGGCCGGGCAGCTTCGGGCCGGTGCCGCGCTCGACCATCGGCACGCGCGGCGGCGCCTGCGTCGGAGCGTTCTTGTCGGCGGTGGCGTTCGGCCGGCGCTCGATCGTCATCGGTCTCTACAGGGTAGCGCGTCTAGACCGGCCCGCTGATTCCGCCGTCCTTCCTGATCCGCCAGAAGTGGATGATCATGAAGAGGGCGGCGATCAGCGGGAAGGCGATGACGTGCATGACGTAGAAGCGCAGCAGCGTCCCCTGGTCGACCTGCACACCGCCGAGCAGGATGAAGCTCGACTCGGCTGACAGGAGCGGCGCATAGGTCGCCATCTGGGTGCCGACGGTGATCGCCCAGAAGGCGATCTGGTCCCACGGCAGCAGGTAGCCGGTGAAGCTGAGCCACAGGGTGCAGAAGAGCAGCACCACGCCGACGACCCAGTTGAACTCCCGCGGCGGCTTGTACGCCCCGTGGTAGAAGACGCGGATCATGTGCAGGAAGACGGTCAGCACCATGAGGTGCGCCGCCCAGCGGTGCATGTTCCGCACGAACGCGCCGAAGGCGACGCTCGACTCGATGGCCTGGATGTCCTGGTAGGCGCGGCTGATCGACGGCACGTAGAAGAACATCAGGTAGATGCCGGTGACGGTCAGCGCCAGGAACAGGAAGAAGCTGATCCCGCCCAGGCAGAAGGTGTAGGTGTAGCGCACGGCGTGGCGCTTCACGCGCACCGGGTGCAGGTGCAGCCAGACATTGTTCATGACCGCCAGCGCGCGGGTGCGGCTGGTGTTCGGGTAGGGCTGGCGGATGAGGCTGCGCCAGGCCGACGACTCCTTGATGAAGCGAACGACCGGGTTCGGCTGCCCGTTGCTCATCGGTCGACCACCGCCCCGGCCTGCTGCCCGATCTGCCCGAGCACGTTGTCCTTGTAGCTCTCCAAGAGCACCTTCCCGTCAGGCGTGAACCGCTCGAGCTCGAGGCGGTCCATCGTGATGCAGTTCGTCGGACAGCGCTCCACGCACAGGTTGCAGCGGATGCAGCGCTCCTCGTCGATGATCATCGCGATCCCGCGCGGCCACGACTGGAACAGCTCGACCTCGGGATCGTCGCCGCCGACCTGCGCCTTGTCGACCATGTAGATCACGCCCTCGGGGCAGACGTCGGCGCAGAGCCCGCACAGGATACAGCGGGGCCCATCGATGTTGATGTTGTGGTTGCACTGCAGGCAGCGCTGGCCCTCGGCGATGGCGCTGCGCGTGTCGTAGCCGACCTCGACCAGGCTGGTGAAGTCACGGCGCAGCTCCGGCGGCGCCATCGGGATGTGCTGGCGCTCGATGGCCTCGTAGAAGCGCGGCATGTCGTGCTCGAGGGCCTGGGTCACGACCGCGCGGTTGATGACCGGCAGCTCCTCGAGCTCGTCGCCGCGGTAACCCGCCAGCCAGCGGTCGACCGCCCGCGCGCAACGCCGGCCGAGTCCGGCCGCCTCGATGATCGTCGCCGGGCCCGTGACGAAGTCGCCGACCGCGAAGACCCCGTCGACGTTGGTGGCGAACGTGTCCGCGTTGACGGTGATCTTGCCGCGGTTGAAGTCGAAGCGGAACGAGTTGTAGCGCGCCCCATCGCCGCGCGACGGCGTGGAGCCGTTGAGCGGCGCGGTGCGCCACGACGAGACCGACCCACCCTCGAGCACGGCGCGGGTGTCGGTGACGCCGACGTGCCGGTTCAGCTTCGCGCCGTACTCGCCCAGCACGTTGTTGTCGGGTGACTGGCTCGTGCAGGGGATGACCATGTCGCACGGGATCGTGAACTCGCTGCCGGGGATCGGCTCGGCGCTGCGACGGCCTGACGCGTCCGGCGGGCCCAGACGGGTCCGCACGAAGCGCATGGCGGTGACCCGGCCGTTCTCGTCGGCGATCACCTCCTCCGGCGAGGCGAAGTACTCGAAGCGGACCCCCTCGAAGCGGGTCTCGTGCTGCTCCTCCTCGTCGACCACCATCTCGTCGGGACCGCGGCGGTAGACGACCGTGCTCGTCTTGGCGCCGAGCCGCAGGGCCGTGCGCGACGAGTCCATGGCGGTGTAGCCGCCGCCGACGATGACGACGTGCTCGCCGACCCACTGCGGCTCGCCGAGGTTGGCGCGCTTCAGGAAGTCGACGCCGTAGATCACGCCGTCGAGCTCCTCGCCCGGCACGTTCATGGCGACCGGGTACATGCAGCCGGTGGCGACGACCACGGCGTCGTGCCGCTCGCGCAGCTGGTCGATGGTGACGTCGCGCCCGATCTCGGTGTTGTAGTGGAACTCGACCCCGTGCTTGGCGACCCAGTTGACGTCGAGCTCGATCACGTCACGCGGCAGCCGGAAGGCGGGGACGCCGATGAGCGTCGTCCCACCGCCCGACGGCAGCGCCTCGTAGACGTGCACCTCGTGGCCGTAACCGGCGAGGTCCTTCGCGGCGGAGAGCCCCGCCGGGCCCGCGCCGATGACGGCCACGCTGCGCCCGGTCGGCGGGTTGACCACGATGTGGTCCGGCATGTTGTTGGCGTAGTGCCAGTCGACCAGGAAGCGCTTCATGGCGCGGATGGCGAGCGGCTTGTCGATGTCCGCGCGGCGGCAGGCCTTTTCGCAGGGCGCGCTGCAGACGTACCCGCAGATCGCCGCCACCGGGTTCGGGTCGCGGGCGAGGATGTAGCCCTCCTCGAACCGCCCCTCGCCGGCCAGCATCAGGTAGCCGCGGCAGTTGGTGTTGACCGGGCAGCCCTCCTGGCACTCGATGTTGCACTGGAGCCAGTCGACACCGACCTCGGCCGTCTGGAACCGGAGGGGGATGGCGTTCTCGGAGCTCACTCTCGGTCCGTGTCGCTCTGTGCGGGTTCCGTGCGTCGCCGGGGTGACGGCATGGGGAGCGGCCAGCCGATGCTACCGTTCGCCGCTCGGGGGTGTCAAAGAAGGTCGGTGCCCGTCAGGCCGCGCTGCGCAGCAGCAGCCGGAGCCGGATCAGGCAGATGACGAAGCAGACGACGCCGATCCCCGCCAGCACGGCGAGCATCCACTCCTCGCCGACCGCTCCGCGCAGCATCGAGTCCTGGAGAGTCGCGATCCCGTGCGTGACGGGAAGCACCAGGGCGAGCCCGCGCACCCAGGCGACGAACTCCTCCACGGGCAGGACGAATCCGCTGAAGAAGACCGAGGCGAGCAGGAAGAGCATGGCGAGCTGCACCGCCTGCCGCTCCGAGTCGGCGAAGAGGCTGATGAGCAGGCCGACCCCGAGCGAGGCGAAGGCGAGCAGCGCGACGATGCCCGCCACGGGGCCCCAGCCGCCCAGCAGCGGGACGCCGAGCACGTAGACCATCAGCGCCGCCACGATGGCGCCGACGAGGACGGTGAGCAGGCCGTAGGCGAGGTACTTGCCGAGCAGAATCTCGCTCGCGTTGAGCGGCGAGACGCGGAACAGGTCGAGCTGCCCGCCGAAGCGCTCGCGGATCATCGACAGGCTGGCGAGCGTGAGCGCCATGTGCTGGACGACGAGGGCGAAGACGGCCGGCCCGAAGAAGGCGAGCGTCGCCGGCTGCGTCGGCGCCACGTTCTCGGTCTCGACCCGGGCCGGCTCGGCGATGACGTCGGGCGAGATGTTGACCGGCTGGCCCTGCTGCGCGGCGAGGGTGATGCCCTCGGCGGCCGCGACCCGGATGATCTCCCGGTTGAGCCGGTCGGTCATGGTGAAGATGCCGAGGCGCGCCAGCGAGTCGTCGACCGGGTCGACCTCGTTCCAGGCGGCCTGCAGCGTCGACTGCTCGCCCCGGCGCAGGCGCTCGCGGGCATCGGCGGGGGCGATCACCACCAGGTCGACCTCCTGGCGCTCGAGGCGGTCCATCGCCGCCTGCGGGTCCTCGGAGACGCGCACCACGTCGAGCCGGCCGCCGGAGAGCTCGCTGAAGGTGGCGGGATCGGCGGGCAGGCCGAGCTCGGCGGGAAGCACCAGCTCGGTCGGGATCGGCCGGCGGGAGCCGGTGTAGCCGAGCCCGAAGATGAGCATGATCCCGAACGGGCCGAGGATGAGCGCGGCGATGATGCCGGGGCGGCGGACGACCTCGCGCAGCTCCTTGCCCAGGAAGCTCGAGACGCGAAAGAGGCTGGCGACCGGGTTCACGCGGCGGTCAGAAGGCGGCCGGCGGGCCGGCGACGCCGACCGCTCCGTCCCGGTGACGCGCCACCAGCTCCGTGAAGACGTCGTCGAACGACGGCTGGTACTCCTCGATCGAGTGCACGCCGATCCCGCGCTCGTTGAGCCGCTCGGTGATGCGCGGGGTGGACGTTCCCGCCTCGCCGGTGACCGCCACCAGGGTGTAGGCGTCGATCTGGCGCACGCTGGTGATGCCGGCGACGTCCCGCAGCGCCTCGGGGGTCACCTCGCGGGTCGCGCGCACGCGGAGCAGGTCGCCGCCGTAGGTGCGCCGGCGCAGCTCCTCCGGCTCGTCGACGGCGATCAGCTCGCCGGTGGCGAGCAGCGCGACGTTGTCGCAGTATTCCGCCTCTGCGACGTACTGGGTCGTGCAGAGCAGCGTGCGTCCGGCGTCGCGCAGCCTGCGGAGCTCGTCCCAGATCGACTTGCGCAGGATCGGGTCGATCCCGGCGGTCGGCTCGTCGACGAACAGGACGGCCGGGTCGTGGACGATCGCGCAGGCCAGCTCGAGCCGACGCTGCATGCCGCCGGACAGGTCCGAGGCCCGGCGGTGGCGGACGTCCCACAGCTCGACGACCTCGAGCGCACGGCGGATGAGCCGGCTGCGCTTCCACCAGGGGGTGCCGAACATGGCAGAGATGAAGCCGACGTTCTCCTTCACGGTGAGGTCCGGGTAGAGGCTGAAGAGCTGCGGCATGTACGCGATTCGCTCGCGGTGGCTGCGGCGGAAGCGCCTCGGCTCGACCCCCATGACGCGCACCGTGCCCGCGCTGGGCGCAAGGATGCCGGCCAGCATGCGGACGACGGTCGTCTTGCCCGACCCCGACGGCCCGATGAGCCCGAGGATCGTTCCCGGCTCGACCCCGAGCGTCAGGTCGCGCACGGCCACCACGTCGCCGTAGCGGCGCGTGACGCCGCGCATGTCGATCACCGGCTCGACCGCCCGCTCCATGCCGCGGCGCAAAGCAATCGGCGTGCCGAGGCTCGCTCGTCAGACGACTAGACGGTCGCCCGCTCGGCGAGCAGGGCCCGGAGCCGCTCGGCGTCGCGGAGGGCGTGTCCCTCGGGATCGTTGTTGAAGTATGCCCACACCGCCCGGCCGTCCCCGGCCCAGCCGGCGATGCGGTCCGCCCAGGCGGCGAGCGTCTCGGGGCCGTAGCTGCCCTGGTAGCGGCCGACCGAGCCGTGGAAGCGCACGTAGACGAACGGCCCCACCGGCTCCGTCGGCGACTCGGAGCCGCGCATGTCGTGCAGGCAGAGGGCGGCCCGGTGACGCTCGAGCAGGGCGAACGTGTCGGCGTGGTACCACGACGCATCACGGAACTCGAGGGCCTGCGCCCGGCGGCGTGGCACGCTGGCGAGGAACTCGTCGAGCCGCTGCAGGTTGCGGTTCCAGCGCGGCGGCAGCTGGTAGAGCACCGGCCCGAGCCGCTCCCCGAGGCGCCGCGCCCGGCTCCAGAAGCGCTCGACCGGCTCGGCCGGCTCGCGCAGCCGCTTGAGATGGGTCAGGTAGCGGCTCGCCTTGACCGCCATGACGAAGCCGGCCGGTAGCCGCTTCCGCCATCCGGCGAAGGTCTCGGCCGCCGGGAGCCGGTAGAAGGAGTTGTTCAGCTCGACGGTGTCGAACCGCTCGGCGTAGAACTCGAGCCAGCGCGACTTCGGCAGCTCGCGCGGGTAGAAGACGCCGCGCCAGTGGTCGTACTCCCAGCCCGACGTGCCGATCCGGACCGATGCGCTGGCCACGCCCGTCCAGGTGCGGATTCCGGGCCACGCGGCACGCTCCATGCGGGATTGCGGCTGCGAAGCAAGCAAGCGGAGGCCGGAACCGTGGCCGAGCTGAGCACGAAGGAGCGCGATCGGCTGCGCAGGGACCAGTTCGCCTACGTCGACTCCGACGGCGGCGAGCACCTGCCGATCCACGACGAGTCGCACGCGCGCAACGCCATCAGCCGCTTCAGCCAGACCGACTTCGAGTCGAAGGCGGCCAGGGAACGCGCCCGGAAGAAGATCCTCAAGGCGGCCGAGCGCTTCGGGATCGACGTGTCCGAGGACGCCGACGTCCGCCGGCCCGCTCGCTGACCGATGCGGGCGATCTGGAAGGGCGCCATCAGCTTCGGGATGGTCAGCATCCCGGTGAAGCTGTACACCGCCACCGAGCAGAAGGACGTGCGCTTCAAGCTGCTCCACCGCGACGACGGGGCGCCGATCGTCGAGAAGCGCTTCTGCACCGCGGAGGACCGCGAGGTCGCCTGGGACGACCTCGTGCGCGGCTACGAGGTGTCGAAGGGCGAGTACGTCATCCTCGACCCCGCGGAGATCGAGGCGGCCAAGCCCGAGAGCGCGACCACCATCGACATCGGCGACTTCGTGGAGCTGACCGAGGTCGACCCGATCTATTTCGAGAAGAGCTACTTCCTCGAGCCGACCGACGTCGGCGCCAAGGCCTTCACGCTCCTGCGCCGGGCCCTGGAGGAGACCGGGCGGGTCGCCGTCGCCAAGGTGACGATCCGCTCCAAGGAGCGGCTCGCCACGGTGCGCGCCTACGACGGTACGCTCCTGCTCGAGACGATGTTCTGGCCCGACGAGATCCGCTCCACCGGCGGGCTCGACCTGCCCGACGGCGAGGAGACGCGCGTGCGGCCGAAGGAGCTGGACATGGCGCGCAGCCTGGTCGAGAGCCTCTCCGATCGCTTCAAACCGGACGAGTACACCGACCGTTACCGGATCGCCCTGCAGGAGCTGATCGAGCGCAAGATGAAGGGGGAGGCGCGCTCGGCGAAGCGCCGCAAGCCCGAGCCGAAGGTCGTCGACCTGATGGAGGCGCTGGAGGCGTCGCTCCGGGCGAGCCGCGGCGGGAATGGAAACGAGGATGAGGCTCCGTCGCCGCGCGGCAGGCGGAAGGCCGGCCAGCGCGCCGGCAAGCGCGATGCGAGCGAGGGACGCGCCCGCCGCGGCCGGAGCGCGGCGTGACCCGGGCGATCGGCGAGCGCCCGGCGCACCGCAGCGGCGGGCATACAGGGTGGGCACCGCCCGGGAAGCGGCCGTCGCACTCGCGCTGGCGCTGGCGCCGGGCGCGGCGAGCTGCGGGACCGGTGGGGAGGGAACGGCGATGACGGCCCAGCTGACGGTCAGCAGCGACGCCTTCGAGGAGGGCGGCGCCATCCCGGCGCGCCACGCGTGCGACGGGGAGGACGTGTCGCCGCCGCTGCGCTGGAGCCGCGGGCCGGAGGAGACCGGCGCGTACGCGCTCATCGTCGACGATCCGGACGCGCGTGGGTTCGTCCACTGGGTGGTGGCCGACATCCCCGCGAGCCGCACCGAGCTGGACGAGGCGGCGTCCGGCGGCGAGATCGAAGGCATCGAGGGCCGCAACGACTTCGGCGGCACCGGCTGGAGCGGACCCTGCCCGCCGTCCGGCACGCACCGCTACACCTTCAGCGTCTACGCGCTCCGCGAGCCGCTCCAGCTCGCCGGCGACATCGACGCCGGCACGCTGCGCGCCGCGATGGAGGGACGCGTCGTGGCCGAGGGCTCCGTCACCGCCACCTATCGACGCGGCGGCTGACGTCGACCGGGGTCAGCCCCCGAAGAACGCGGCCATCACCTGGCGGACGAGCGGCGCGGCGTCCGAGCCGCCGGTGGCGAGCGGAACCTGGACGAGCACGGTGGCCACGGAGATGGTCGGATCTTCGGCCGGCGCAATGGCCGGGAACCAGGCGTTCGGGTTCGGGGTCCCGGTCTCGGCCGTGCCGCTCTTTCCGGCGACCGGCACGCCGAACCCGGCGAACGCCGCCGTCGCCGTCCCGTACGGCAGCGTGACGACCGCCCGCATCGTCTCGACGATGTAGGCGAGCTGCTCGGGCGCAAGCGGCACCCGCCGGATGGGCTCCGGCGCGAAGCTCTCGACGACCTGCCCGTCCGGGTCGCGGGTCTCGACCGCGATCCGCGGCGTCCACAGCGTGCCGCCGTTGCCGATCGCGGCGTACGCGTTGGCGAGCTGCAGCGGGGTGACCAGCAGCGGCCCCTGGCCGATGGAGAGCTGCAGCTGGTCGTGGAAGCCGTAGCCGCTGCCACGGTTCGCCTGCATCCATCCCTCGTCCGGGACGATGCCCGCCTCCTCGGGCAGATAGCGCGCCCCGCTCGCCGCGCCGAAGCCGAACGCCCTGACCATCTCCGGCAGCGCGCCCGGGTCGACGACGAACACGTCACCGGCCAGGGGCATGTAGGTCGTGTTGCAGCTGAATGCCATCGCCTCCGCCAGCGAGACGACGCCGGGCAGCGAGTGCTGCTCGAAGTTCACGTAGGTCACGCCGTCGACCGGCCAGGTCGGCGGGCAGGTGACGCCGCTCTGCGCGGTCGCGACGCCGGTCGCCAGCGCGGCCGCCAGCGTGAAGGGCTTGAAGGCGGAGCCGGCCGGGTAGCCACCCAGGGCGGCCTTGTTGAGCAGCTGGTTGAAATCGGCCGGCGAAAGAGCGGTCCCGTCGAGCGCGAGCCCGGTTGCGAGCGAGTTCGGATCGAATGCCGGCCGGCTCGCCAGCGCCCAGATGTCCCCGCTGGCGGGGTCCACGACCGCGGTCGCCGCATCGGCGTACGGCGCCAGGACGCCCTCCGCGGCGCGCTGGAGCGCCGGCCGGATGGTGATGACGAGGTCGGCCCCGGGGACGCCGGCGCTCTCGAGGACCGGAGTGGGTCCGCCTCCCTCGGGCACCGCCTCCAGGCGCCAGCCGGGCGAGCCGCGCAGGACGTCGTCGGCGGTCGCCTCCAGCCCGCTCCGGCCGACGGGGTCGCCGATCTCGTAGCCGGCCTGCGGCCGCGCCTCGATGTCCTCGGCGGTGACCTCGCTGGCATAGCCGACCAGCTGCCCGGCGAGCTGGCGCTGCGGGTAGACGCGGGTGCCGTCGTCGCGGTTGTCGGCGAACACGGTCCCGTCCTGCGCGACGATCCGGCCGCGCGGGGAGAGCACCCGGGCCAGGCGCAGCTGCCCCCGCTCACCGAGCTCGGGGAACAGCACCGCCGGCGACCAGCGCACCTGCCAGCCGGTCGCGCCGCGGGTCAGCAGCAGGCGGCGCTCGACCTCGACCGCTCCGAACCGCTCCGTGTCGAACGTGATGCCGGCCTCCACCCCGACCGCAGGCACCGGCCCCTCGACCGGGGCGTCCGTCGGCAGCGCGGGGGACGCGGCCGGCGCACCGCTCGCGACCGGTGCCTCGCTGGCCGGACCGCCTCCGGCCGGACTGGCCGCCGGAGTCGGGCGGGCGGGCGGCGCGAGGTCGGGCGGCCGCGG
>DATADA010000184.1:0-3895 GCA_036258775.1 Candidatus Limnocylindria bacterium
CAGCACCTGTGCCTCCGGGTCGCCGAAACGGGCGTTGAACTCGAGCACCATCGGCCCGGCGGCGGTCAGCATCAGCCCGGCGTAGAGCACGCCCCGGTACGGCATCCCGTCGCGGGCCATGCGCCAGGCGATCGGCTCGAACACCGTCTCGGCGGTTTCCTCCAGCGCGCGGGGCCCGAACCACGGCACCGGCGCGTACGAACCCATGCCGCCGGTGTTCGGCCCCGCGTCGCCGTCGCCGAGCCGCTTGTAGTCGCAGGCGGCGCCGATCGGCACCACGCTCTCGCCGCTCACGAGAGCGAAGGCCGACACCTCGCACCCGCCGAGCCGCTCCTCGAGCACGAGCCGCGCGCCTGGCGCGACGCCGCCGAGCAGGGCTCGGATCGCCGACTCGGCCTCCTCCTCCGACTCCGGCAGGCTGACTCCCTTGCCCGCCGCCAGCCAGTCGGCCTTGATCGCGAGACGCCGTCCCTCGCGGTACGCCCGTCGGGCGTGGACGACCGCGGCATCCGGGTCGCCGAAGACGGCCCAGTCGGCGCTCGGCACGCCGGCCCGCCGCATCTGCTGCTTGGCGAAGGCCTTGCTCGACTCGAGGCGCGCGGCGTCCCGGGACGGGCCGAGGGCCGGGATCCCCGCCTGTGCGAGAGCGTCGCTCACCCCGGCCGCCAGCGGCGCCTCGCCGCCGATCACCACGAGGTCGTAGCGCTCGCGCGAGGCGTGCCGCGCCACGGCGATCGGGTCAAGCGGATCGAGCTCGTCGACGGTGCGGGCGACCGCGGCGGTCCCGCCGTTGCCGGGTGCGACGGTCACCCGGCGGACCGGCTCGTCCCGCGCCAGGCGCCACGCCAGCGCGTGCTCGCGGGCGCCCGAGCCGAGCACGAGGACCTCCATCGGTCGCGAGTCTAGGCGGCCGGCGGCTGCCGAATTGCTGGCTCCCGGTACACGATCTTGCGCCGGTACCAGCACCACTGGTAGGCACGCTACGGGGCAGCGCGGCTAGGGCGACGGCTGCGGGGCGGGCGAGGCGCCGGTCAGCTCGGCGAGGGCGTCGAGGACGCGTGCCAGCTCGTCGACCCGCGCCTGGTACGTCCCGAGGTCGCCGTCCTCGAGCGCCGCCTGGGCCTCGGCGTAGAGCTGCTGCGCCTCCGCGACCAGCCCGGCGACGTCGGCGGGGAGCTCGCCCGGCTCCTCGCCGGGCTCCTCCGGCGGCGGCTCCTCCTCGGGGGGCGGGAGCGGCGCCTCGCCGAGCACCTGGCGCAGGGCGTCCTCGATCGTCTCGGCGAACGCGATGCGCCGCTCGCCGACCAGGATGATGCGGACGAACTCCGGGAAGCGGGCCTGGGTGGACTGCAGGAAGATCGGCTCGGCGTAGAGCATCGAGTCGCCCATCGGCAGCACCAGCAGGTTGCCCCGGATCACCTCGGAGCCGGCGCGATCCCAGAGGCTGAACTGGGAGCTGATCGTGTCGTCCTGCTCGATCCGGGCCTGCACCTGGGCCGGTCCCTGCGTCGTCGTGTCGGACGGGAAGCGGAAGCTGATGCGCTCGCCGTACACGTCGGGCTCCATGCGGGCCGCGACCCAGGCGACCATGTTGGGTCGTGCCGCCGCCACGAGCGGCTGGATCAGGACGAACTCGGCCTCCGCCTCTCCGGGGATGCGCATGATCACGTAATAGGGCTCGATCGGCTCGCCGCCGCCACCGCCGCCGTCGCGGTCGCCGAGCGTCGGGAACGCCCAGCGGTCCTCCTGGTTGTAGAAGGTGGAGGCGCCGCCCTCGCTCGCCTCGACGTGGTAGAGCAGATACGCCTCGTTCTGCGCGTTGAACAGGTCCTCGGGGTAGCGCAGGTGCGCGCGCAGCGCCTCCGGCATGGCGTCCATCGGCTCCAACAGGCCCGGGAAGATCCGGCCGTACGCCGCTGCGATCGGATCCTCGGGGTCCGCCACGAAGAACCGGACGCTGCCGTCGTACGCGTCCACGGCGACCTTGACGCTGTTGCGCACGTAGTTCGCGCCGGGGAAGCGCGATGCCGCCGACAGCGGCTGCGCGTTCGGGTAGCGGTCGGTGAGCGTGTACGCGTCCCACATCCAGACGAGCCGCTCGTCGGCGCTGACCAGGTACGGGTCGCCGTCGTAGGCGAGGAACGGCGCCAGCTCGGGGACGCGCTCGGCGATGTCGCGCCGGAACAGGATCTGGCTGTCGCCGGTGAGCTGGTTGCTGATGAGCAGATTGAGGTCGCCGAAGCGCAGCGCGAACAGGAGCCGCGCCAGCGGATTGCCGATCCCGACGCCCGTCCTCGCCTGCCACGAGGTCGTCTCGCCCCCCTCGTCGCCCAGCGGGTAGTCGAACTCGGCGGTCGTCGTGCCGGTCACGACGTACGTGTCGGTCGCCTCCCCGAAGTAGATGCGCGGCTGCCCGACCGGCAGCTGAGGGTCGCGGTTGATGCCGCTGACCAGGTAGTCCGGCTGGCCCTCCGGCGTCACGCCGTCGACCGGCACGGCCGTGATGCCGTAGCCATGCGTGAAGACGAGCCGCTCGTTCGTCCAGGTCCGTGCCGCGTCCGCCAGCCGCTCCACGTCGAGCTCACGCGCGCTCAGCATGATCTGGCGCACCTCGCCCGCGATCGGGTAGCGGTCGATGTCGACGTCGAGGAAGGCGTAGTACTGCCGCAGGATCTGCTGCTGCCCGAACGTGGTCAGCAACGGACGGTAGTCCCACAGTCGCAGGTTCTCGATCGTCGCCTGGTTCTCCTCGAGCAGCTCGCGGCTGAGCGTCTCCTCCCCGGTGAACGGCCGGACCTCGATCGCGTCGAGGTCGAACGCCGCCCGCGTGGCGGCGATGTGGTTCGCGATGTAGGGTCGCTCCACCGACAGCTCGTTGGGCTCGACCGCGAGGCGCTGGACGAAGTACGGCACGAGGCCGCCGACGACCACCGAGGCGACCAGCCACGCGCCCCCCGCCAGCGCGAGCAGCCACAGGGTTCGGAACCAGGTGTTGAGCACGAGGAGCGCCGCGGCGAGCAGCGCCACGACCGTGAGGATGACGTGCGCCGGCTGCTGGACGGTGACGTCGGTGTAGGTCGCCGCCCGGATGGTCCCCTGCACGCCTCGCGTCGAGTAGGCCAGCTCCGGGATGTCGAGCTGGTAGCCGAGCCCGATCCCGAGCAGCACGAGGGCGCCGAGAACCGAGAGGTGAGCCCGAACGGGCGCCGTCAGCTGCAGCCTCCAGCGCAGCGCCTGGGCGGCGTAGGTGCCCAGCGTGAGCAGGCCGATGACGACCAGCGAGAAGACGCCCCAGCCCTGCACGAAGCGCCAGAACGGCAGGTCGAAGACGTAGAAGCCGACGTCGCGGCCGAGGGTCGGGTCGGTCGTCCCCCACTCGCCGCCGTTGACGAAAAGGAGGACCGTCTGCCAGTTCCCGGCCCACGCGGCGCCCGAGCCGAGCGCGAAGAGCACGGCCAGCGCCGCGATCCCGTAGGTCAGGGCGCGCGAGGCGTCCGGCAGCTCGAGATCGCCGATGCGGCGGACCGGCGATCGCGGCGCGAGCCGCCGCGCCGCGACGATGCTGACCAGCGCGAGCACGAGGAACGCGACGAAGCCGAGGGCGAACAGCGCGAGCTGCGCCGTCAGACGCGTCAGCAGGATCTCCTCGCGACCGAGGGCGCCGTACCACATCAGGTCGGTGATCAGGTTCAGCGCGCCACCCAGCAGCCCGAGCACGACCAGCGCCGCCACCACCAGGCCGCCGATGACGAGCCAGCGCCGCCAGCTGACCTCGGCGTCGCGGGACGGCCGCCCCTCCCCGCCGCCGAACCAGCGCTGCCACGGCTCGTCGCCGCCGTCGTCCCGGTCCCCGCCGTCGCCCCGCGCGCGCCGCGGACCACGGGGCCCTCGCGGC
>DATADA010000185.1:0-3681 GCA_036258775.1 Candidatus Limnocylindria bacterium
GGCGGACGAGAAGATCGAGATGCTGTTCGCCAAGTTCAACGAGGGCTGCCGCGAGTCGGGCCGCGACCCCTCGCAGGCGATCAAGCAGCTCCAGATCCACATCTCCTGGGCCGACACCGATGACGAGGCGCTCGACAACGCCATGCGCGAGTGGCCGAATGGTGGGATGCCGTTCCCGAAGCAGGACATCCACAACCCCGAGGACTTCGAGGCGATGGCGAAGCTCGTCCGCCCCGAGCACTTCCGGAACCGGGTCCTGATCAGCGCCGACCTGGACGAGCACGCCGCCCACATCCAGCGCTACGTCGAGATGGGGTTCGACGAGATCTACGTCCACAACGTCGGGCGCAACCAGGCGGAGTTCATCCGGGCGTTCGGCGAGCGGGTGCTGCCGTCGCTGAAGCTGGGCGAGCCGATCGCGGCGTAGCGGCGCGGCGCGACGGCGACCGGTGGCGCCCACCGGGCTGGCCCACCGCCCCGAGTCGACAGCCGGCGCTCGGCGAGCCGCGGAGAAGGAGTGCCGTGGCACGCCCTCTGCAGCCCAGACCCGGATCGCTGTAACCGTTTTCAGCCATCGGGGGATGCAGGCGGATCAGTCAGCCAGCCCGACCGGCCCGACGATTCGGGACGTGGCACGGCGAGCCGGCGTGTCGGTCGCCACGGTGTCGCGCGTCCAGCGGCGTAGCGCGCCGGTGCGGGAGCGAACGCGGCGGCGCGTGGAGGACGCGATCGCCGAGCTGCGCTACACACCCAGCCGCCTCGGCAGGTCGCTCGCCGAACGACGCCACGCGGCGCTGGGGATCGTTTTCCCGGACCTCTCCGGTCCCTACTTCAGTGAGGTCATTCACGGCTTCGAGCTCGCCGCGGCGGACGCGGAGCACGGCGTGCTCATCCTGTCGACCCACGGGCGCGAGGCGGCGGCCGAGCGGGTCGGCGACCTGGCCACTCGAGTCGACGGCCTGCTCGTGCTGGGGCGCACCGTGCCGGACTCGGTGATCGAGCGGCTGCGGGCGACCGGGGTCCCTGTCGTGCTGCTGGCCCGCCCGTCGGTCGCCGGGGCCGACAGCGTCCGGGCCGAGAACTCCACGGCCGCGGAGCAGCTTGCAGGCCACCTCATCGCACGGCACGGGCATCGGCGCATCGCCTTCCTCGGCGACCCGGACGGGTCGCCGGACGGCGCCGAACGGTGGGCGGGGTTCGTCGCCGCGCACCGGGCAGTCGGGAGCGAGCCGTACGCGGGGCCGATACGCAGCTCCTACCGCGAGCGCGAGGGGTTCGCGGCGGCACACGCGGCGCTGCAGGATCCGGAGCCGCCGACCGCCCTCTTCTGCGCGAACGACGAGATCGCGCTCGGCGCCTACGCCGCGGCACAGGAGCGCGGCCTGCGGATCGGGCGTCGCCTGGCGATCACCGGCTGGGACGACATCGCGCTGGCGCGCCACGTCTCGCCACCGCTGACGACCGTCGAGCAGCCGATGCGCGAGCTGGGCATGCGGGGAGCGCGCGTCCTCGAACGACGGATCAGGGAACGGAAGAGCGGCGTCCCGCCCGGGGCGCCGGTGGAGGAGGTGCTCGGCACCCGGCTCGTGATCCGCGCGAGCTGCGGCTGTCGGCGAAGTCAGGGAGGTACAGCGCAGTGACATCCAGAAGCTTGCGTCCGGTGGCGCTCCTCGCCGCACTCGTCCTCGTGCTGGCCGCCTGCGGCCGACCCGAGGAGGGCGCCGGCGGCGACGGCGGGGGCGAGCCCGTCGGCTCGCCGATCCCGACCGGGCCGGTCAGCGGCGAGATCGACGTGTGGGCGATGGGCACCGAGGGCGAGAACCTCGGAGTGCTCGCCGATGAGTACATGGCCGAGAACCCCGACGTCACGGTGAACGTCACCGCCGTGCCGTGGGAGGCGGCAAACCAGAGGATCGCGAACGCCATCACCGCGGGCGAGGTGCCGGACGTCAGCCTGATCGGCACGACGTGGATGGGCCAGTTCGCGCAGACCGGCGGCCTCGAGCCGACGCCGTCGAACTTCGACCCGGCGGCGTTCTTCGAGGGCGCCTGGAACACGACGGTGGTCGACGGGGTCAGCTACGGCGTGCCGTGGTACGTGGAGACTCGGCTCATCTACTACCGCACCGATCTCGCCGAAGAGGCCGGGGCAACGGTCCCGCCGGGCAACTGGGACGAGCTGAAGCAGCTCGCCCAGGGCATGCAGGAGGCGGGCGCTGAATGGGGCATCAGCCTCCAGCCGGGCGGCACCGGCGCGTGGCAGACCTTCATGCCGTTCGCCTGGCAGAACGGCGCCGACATCACCGACGAGAGCGGCAACTTCACGCTGGACTCGCCGGAGGTCGTCGAGGCGCTCGAGTACTACCGCTCGTTCTTCGAGGAGGGGCTCTCGCCGACGGCGCTGGAGCCCGGGGCGCTCGAGACGGGGTTCGTCGAAGGCACCATCGGCGCCTTCATCAGCGGCCCGTGGCACATCGGCATCCTGAACGACCAGGGAGCCGAGGAGGGCACCTGGAACGTGGCCCACATGCCGACCGAGGAGGCCGGCACCAGCTTCGTGGGCGGCGGTGACCTGGTCGTGTTCAAGGACAGCGACAACAAGGAGGCCGCCTGGAGCTTCGTCGAGTACCTGAGCCGGCCGGAGGTGCAGGTGACCTGGTACGAGACCGTCAACGACCTCCCCGCGGTGCGCTCCGCATGGGAGGACGAGGCCCTCTCTGGCGACGAATTCCTGTCCGTGTTCGGCGAGCAGCTCGACGACGCGAAGTCGCCGCCGGCCATCGCGACCTGGGAGGAGATCGCGAGCGTGATCGACACGCAGATCGAGCGGGCGACCATCGGCGACGCCTCCCCGGAGGAGGCTGCGCAGGCGATGCAGGAGGAGGCGTCGTCGGTCGGCACGGGTCAGTAGACCGATGGCCGGACGCCAAGAGGCGGTCGGGGCGGCGAGGGCCGCCGCCCCCACCTATCGGTCGGCCTGGCGGGAGGCGCTCATCGCGTGGAGCTTCGCCCTGCCGTTCGTCATCCTGTTCCTCGTCTTCATGGCGGGGCCGATCCTGATCAGCTTCGTCACGAGCTTCACGGATCTGCGGGTCACCGACATCCGCAACCCGCTCGCGGTCGACTTCGTCGGCCTCGAGAACTACGTCGCCGTGTTCGGCGACGGAACCTTCTGGAAGGCCGCCAGCAACACCGCCGTGTTCGTGCTGATCGGCATCCCCATCACCATGGCGCTGGGCCTGGCGGCGGCAGTCGGGCTCAACCAGGGCGTCGTCAGGGCACGGACGCTCTTCCGGGTCGGGTACTACGCTCCCGTCGTCACCAGCATCGTGGCCATCGCGGTCGTGTGGCGCCTGCTCCTCAACGAGGAGAGCGGCCTCGTCAACGGGCTGCTGAGCGTCGTCGGCATCACCGGTCCGGGCTGGCTGACCGACCCGAGCTTCGCGCTCTGGTCGCTGATCGCCATGGCGGCGTGGCGCAACCTCGGAAATCTGATGATCATCTTCCTGGCCGGGCTCCAGACGATCCCGAAGGACCTCTACGAGGCGGCCGAGGTGGACGGCGCCAGCCGCTGGCAGCGCTTCACCGGCATCACTCTGCCGATGCTCCGCCCGACGATGCTCTTCGCGGCGGTGATCACCGGCATCGGCTACATCCAGTTCTTCGAAGAGCCCTTCGTGA
>DATADA010000186.1:0-8824 GCA_036258775.1 Candidatus Limnocylindria bacterium
CCACCGGTGTCCTCGCGCCGCTCCCGCTCGACCTGCTCCCCGCCGATCCCGCCACGCGCGCCCGGCTGGCGCTCTTCGGGCTCGCGACGATGGGAGAGCTGGCCGCGCTGCCGCGCTCGGCGGTCGGCGCGCAGTTCGGCCCGGTCGGGGAGCGCCTCCAGGCGCTGGCGCGCGGCCACGACCCGCGGCCGCTCGTCCCGCGGCGCCGGCCCGAGCGGCTGGTCGTCGAGAGCGCGTTCGAGCCGCCGCTCGACGGGATCGGCGGCGCCGCCCTCGTCCTGCGCCGTGCCTGCGCGCAGCTCTGCGAGCGGCTCGTGGCGCGAAACCTCGCTCCGGGCCGCGCGCGCCTGGCGTTCGTGCTGGAGGACGCGGACCGGCTCGAGGTGGAGCTCACCTTCCCCGAGCCCGCCCTGGCGCCGGACTGGATCGCGCGCCTGCTCATCGGCCGCCTCGAGGACACGGCGCGCCGGCGCCGACGATCGCCTGCCGCCGGGAGCCGCCCGGTCCGCGATCTCGACGATCCGGACGGCGAGCCGCGCGTCGTCGGCCTGCGCCTCGTCCTCGACCGTCTCGCCGATCCGGCGTTCCGTCAGCTGACCGCCTTCGAGGCGCGGGTGGGACGCTGGGAGGAGCTGCGCTGGACGCTCGAGCGCATGCGCGCCCGGTTCGGCGACGGCCGCCTGTGGCGCGCGGCGTGCGATCGTCCGAGGGCCGCCCTCTCCGGGGAGCGTGCGCGCCTGGTCGACATCGGCGTGGACGGTCCGGCGTCGTGACCCGTCTCCATCCGGACCACCCGCTCGTCCAGGTCGACACCGATCCGAACGGCACGCCGGTGCGGCTGCGTGCCGACGGCGTCGACCACGGCGAGGTCGGCGTCTGCAACCGGTGGCGGGTGGACGACGGCTGGTGGCGAACGCCGGTCGCTCGCGCCTACTACAAGGTCGTCACCCGCTCCGGGATGCTGTGCACGATCTTCCTCGACGAGCTGCGCGGCACCTGGCACCTCGAGCGCATCTTCGACTGAGCGTGGCACCGCTCGTGCGGTCACCGTGGCGCATGACCGACTTCGACCGACAGCCCGGCGCCATCGACGATCCCGGCCTGAGGGGAGGTCTCGAGCCGCAGCTCGACCGGCTGCCCCCCGGTGACTCGGCGGGCAACACCGGGGGGCCGGCGGAGCCGAGCGCGGCGGAGCTCGATCTCCCCGGCCCCGACGATCCGGTCGCCTGGAGCTACGTCCAGGAGGGGACCGAGGTGGTCGGCCCCGACGGCGTCCGGCTGGGGACGGTCGAGGCCATGCTGGGCACCGAGAACGAGGGCATCTTCCACGGCGTGGCGGTCAAGCCGGAGCGCGGCGGCGACGTGCGGATGCTGCCGGCCGACCAGGTCAGCGGGCTCACGCCGTCGCGAGTCGCCATCCGGCTCGACGCCGACGCGCTGGAGCGCTGCGAGGTGTACCGACCGCTCCCCGAGCCCTCCTGACGGTTCCCGGGCCCCCGCCCCGGATCGCCGGTGACCGCTGACTTCCGGGTCGACCGTCTCTGGCCGGACCCCGCCCCCGACCTCGATCTCGACGCCGCATACGCGGACCGCCGCCTGCCCGAGCCGCCCGTCGGCCGCCCGTGGGTCGGCGTCAACATGGTGACCTCCATCGACGGGCGCGCGCAGCTGTCCGGGACGGCGGACGGGCTCGCCGGTCGGGCCGATCGGCGGCTGATGCGCCTGCTGCGTCTCCCGTACGACGCCGTCGCCAGCGGGGCCGGCACGCTGCGCACCGACGGGAACGTGTGGCTGCGGGTCCCGGCCGACCTCGCCGCGCGCCGGGTGCAGCGCGGGCTCCCGCCGCAGCCGACGACGATCGTGATCGCGGGCAGCTCCCCGGTGCCGCTCGACGCGGGGTGGCTGCGCGGCGACGAGCCGCGCGTGCTGGTGGTCGGCAGCGACAGCCCGCACGCCGGCGACGGGGCCGCGCCGCTCCCGCCGGGGACCGAGCTGCTGGTCGCACCGACCCCGCGTCCCGCCGTGACGTGGCTGCTCGACCGGCTCGCCGCGCGCGGCATCCGCTCGGTGCTGTTCGAGGGCGGCCCGACGACGAACGCCGTCCTTTTGGCCGCCGACGCCATCGATGAGCTTCACTGGACGATCGGCCCGATCCTGCTCGGGACGGATGCGCTCGGCATGATCGCGGCGATCCCCGGCGGATCGCCGTGGGCGCTCCAGCCGCGGCGCGGCCGGCTCGCGTCGGTGCACCGGCACGCGGACGAGCTCTTCGTGACGTACCGCTTCGGCTAGGATCGGCCGATGGAGGCGTCGGCAAGCCCACCGGCCGGTGGGCGGCTCGGCGTGTGGGGGCATCTCGACTCGCTGCCGATCGACGCCGCGCGCGACTACGCGCGCCGGGTGGAGGAGCTCGGCTACGGGGCGCTGTGGGTCCCCGAGACGGTGGGCCGTGAGCCGTTCACGCTCCTCGCCCTGCTGGGCGGCGCGACCCGGTCGCTGCGGCTCGGAACGAGCATCGTCTCGATCTGGGGCCGCGATCCGCAGGCCACGCGGATGGCGGCGCTCACGCTCCAGGAGGCGACCGGCGGCCGCTTCCTGCTCGGGCTGGGAGTCAGCCACGCTCATCTCGCCGAAAAGCTGCGGGGCCATCGCTACGAGCGGCCCCTGAGGCACATGCGCGAGTACCTGGCCGGGTACCGGCGCGCCGTGTGGAAGGGCCCGCCGGGCGTCGACGGGCAGCCGCCGGACCCGCCGCTCCTGCTCGCCGCCCTGCGCGAGCGGATGGCCCGCCTCGCCGGCTCGGAGGCCGACGGCGCCTTTCCCTACCTCGTCACCCCGCAGCGAGTCGGGTGGATGCGTGCCGTCCTCGACGGAGCGGCGGCCGCGACGGGCCGTTCCCGGCCGTGGCTGGCGGTGACGCTCCCCGTCGTGCTGGCGGCGACCCCGGACGGCGCCCGCGAGGCAGCCCGCGCGTACCTGGCGCCATACCTGCGCACACCGAACTACCAGGCGAGCTGGAGCGCGCAGGGCTTCGGCGCGCACGATTGGGAGCGTCCGGGCAGCGACCGGCTGGTCGACGAGATGGTCGCGGTCGGCGACGCCGAGCTGGCCCACGCGCGGGCCGCGGCTCTGCTCGCCGCCGGCGCCGATCACGTCGCCGTCATCCCGCTCGCGCCCGACGGCACCACCGAGAACCTCGAGACCCTCATCGCGCTGGCGCGCTGAGCGCCGCCATACTGTGCGTCGTATGAGCCCCCCGGTCTCCGCGTGGCGGCGGCGCGGGCGCGCCGTGCTCCTCGCCGGAGCGACGCTCCTGGCCGCCTGTGGCGCGTCCCCGAGCCCCTCTCCCTCGGCCACGCCGCGCCCCTCGACGCCGCCCTGCGACGAGGCCGATCCGAATGCGTGGGGCCTGTACGCCACCGTGACCGATCCTTCGGGTGCGCCGATCGAGGGCGCGGTGGTCGAGCTCGAGAGCGGCAGCTTCTTCGGCAACGCGCAGACGAACCCCGACGGCGAGTTCTGGGCGCGGTGCGTATGGGGCACGTTCGACGTCAGCGTGGCCCACCTCGACTACGGCGGCGCGCTTCGCACCGTGGTCGTGGATCCCGGCGAGCGGCGGGAGATCGCCTTCGAGCTCGAGCCGATCGAGCCGTAAGCGCGGCGGGCGGCGCGCCGCGCGGCAGCAGGCGCTCCGTCCGGAATAGAACATTTGTTCTATACTGCCGGTCCGATGTCCGGGCCGGACGGGTACTGCGAGCTCCACGCGCACAGCAACTTCAGCTTCCTCGACGGCGCCAGCCACGTCGAGGACCTCGTCGCGCAGGCCGCTCTCCTCGACATGCCGGGCCTGGCCATCACCGATCACGGCGGCCTGTACGCCGCCGTCCGGCTGTGGCAGGCGTGCAGGCAGACCGATACCGCCGCGGCGCGCGAGGCGGGGCTGACACCGGTCCGCCCGATCATCGGGGTGGAGCTGACGATCCCGCGCGACGGGGCCGAGCTCGCCGCCGCACGTCGCGGCCGCCGGCTGAATGACGCGCACCGCGGTGCGCGCGCCAGCCGTGGCTGGCCGGGGGAGCTCCACGCCGGCCCGATCCCGGGTGACCACCTCGTCGTGCTCGCCCGGAACGCCGCCGGCTACTCGGCCCTGTCGCGCCTCGTCTCGCGCGGACAGCTCGCCGGCGAGAAGCAGTTCCCGGTCTTCGAACGGCGCGTCGTCGAGACGGCGCTGGCCGAAGCGCGCGGGCACGTCATCGGCCTGACCGGCTGCCGCAACGGCGAGGTACCGCGCCGGTTGCTCGCGGGTGAACGCCGGGTCGCGCTCGATGCCGCGCGCCGGTGGGCGGGGCACTTCGCGGACGGCGACTTCTGCGTCGAGCTCAGCCACCACCTCGGACCGGATGACGACTGGATCGTGGCCGAGCTGGCGGCGCTCGCCGAGGAGGTCGGCCTCCCCACCGTCGTCAGCAACGAGGTCCACTACGCCGAGGCCGGCGGACATCGGCTCCAGGACGTGCTCGTCTGCATCCGGCACGGCGCCACGCTCGACGAGGCGCGTGAGCTGCTGCTGCCGAACGCCGAACGGCGCCTCAAGGACGGGCGCGAGCTGGCCGCCGTCGGTGCGGATCTCCCCGATGCCACGGCGCGCCGAGCGTGGGCGGAGGGAATCGCCCGGGCGGCGGAGATCGGCCGCGGCTGCCGGCTCGACCTGGACTTCGAGCGCTACCGCTTCCCCGGCTTCCCGGAGCCGGGCGGCGAGACGCCGTTCTCATACCTCTACCAGCTTGCACACGAGGGCTTACGGCAGCGTTACCGGCCGATCACCAGGCGCGCGCTCGCGCAGCTCGCGCACGAGCTCGACATCATCGACCGCACGAACCTGTCCGAGTTCTTCCTGATCGTGTGGGACCTGATGGAGTTCGCCCGGCGGAACGGCATCATCGGGCAGGGCAGGGGGAGCGCCGGCGACTCGATCGTGGCCTACTGCCTGGGCATCACGAAGGTCGACCCGATCGAGCACAAGCTGCTCTTCGAGCGCTTCATCAACGAGGCCCGGGTGCTGCCCGACATCGACATCGACTTCGACGTGAACCGTCGCGAGGAGGTGATCCAGTACCTCTACGGGCGCTATGGAGCCAACCACGCCGCCATGGTGTGCACCCTCGTCACCTATCGGGCGCGCTCCGCGGTGCGCGAGGTGGCGAAGGCGCTCGGCTTTCCGGCAGAGGCGGTCGACGCGCTGGCGAAGGCGCTCGACACGCGCGACGCGTCGGACGTCGCCCGCGACCTCGCCCTCGACGGCTCGTTCGGGTGGCTGTTCGAGGAGCTCGACGTGGGGATGGCGGAGCTCGCCGTGCCGCCGGGTCGCGACGGCCGGCGCGCCACCGGGTCCGGCACATCGGCTCCGCACGTGGTGGAGGTCCGTGACAGTCCCTGGCACGAGCGTCCACGGCGCACGCTCGAGCCGGCTGCCGCCGGAGCCGTCGAGCCCGATGCGTCGCCAGGTGCGGTCGAGCCCGATGCGTCGCCACGTGCCGTCGAGCCCGATGCGTCGCCAGGTGCGGTCGAGCCGGGCCGCGGCCACGAGCGACCGGTGAGCGAGGGCGGGTGGTACCCGCCGCGCAGGCCACGGGTCCTCGATGCCTCGGTCACGAGCGTGAAGCACGAGGCGACCCAGACGAAGCGCTACGCCCGACTCGGCGAGCCGGCGGCCGAGGCGCTGCGCATCCCGGGTCCGCGCGACAACGGCTCGCCCGGTCCGTCGAGCGGCCGCCCGCAGCTGGTGGCGATCCCGCCCGCCGACGATCGCGTCCCCGAGGATGGAGCGGCGGCCCCCGGGCGCCCGCGTCTCGTGCGGATCGATCCGGAGAGTGGCATGCCGGTCGAGGAACGTCGCCGCCAGGCGGTCGTGCCGAGCACCGGCTCCGCTCGTCCGGAAGCCGTTGGAATTTGGCAAGAACGGACGCCGGCCGATGCGGCGGCGGCCGATGCGGCGGCGGCCGATGCGGCAGGGCGACAAGACGCGTCCCCGAACGCTCCGCGGCGCAACCGCTGGCAGTGGCTGCTGACCCTGTGCGCCGAGATCGACGGCTTCCCGCGGCACCTCGGGATTCACGTCGGCGGCATGGTCGTCACCCGCACGCCGCTCATCGACCTCGTCCCGATCGAGCGGGCCACGATGCCGGGCCGGGTGGTGACCCAGTACGACAAGGAGGACATCGAACAGCTCGGGCTGGTGAAAATCGACCTGCTCAGCCTGCGCACGCTCGGCGTGGTGAGCGACGCGCTGAACCGGATCGAGCGCGACACCGGGCACCGGCCCGACCTCGATGCCCTGCCCCACGACGACCCGGAGGTGTTCCGCAGCATCCAGCGCGCGGACACCGTCGGCATGTTCCAGATCGAGTCGCGGGCGCAGATGCAGGCGCTGCCGAAGAGCCGGCCGGAGCGCTTCGAGGACCTCGTCGTGCAGGTGGCGATCATCCGTCCCGGCCCGATCCAGGGCAACGCGGTCCACCCCTACCTCCGCCGCCGCACCGGCCAGGAGCCGGTGACCTACCTCCACGACTCGCTGAGGCCGATCCTGGAGGACACCCTCGGCGTGATCCTCTACCAGGAGCAGGTGATGCAGATCGCCATCGAGGTGTGCGGCTACACCGCGCTCGAGGCCGACATCTTCCGCAAGGCGATGGGCAGCCACCGCAGCCATCGCGAGATGGAGAAGGAGCACGCCCGATTCGTCGCCGGCGCCATGCGGACCGGCCTGACCGCCGAGAATGCCGAGGAGTTGTTCAGGTCCTGCTCCGCCTTCGCCGAGTTCGGCTTCGCCCGCGCTCACGCCGCGGCGTTCGCCAAGATCAGCTACGACACGGCCTGGCTCAAGCTGCGCTACCCGGCCCATTACTACGCCGGCGTGCTCAACAACCAGCCGATGGGGTTCTACTCCCCGGCGGTCGTCGTCAACGACGCCAAGCGTCACGGGACGCGGGTCCTGCCGGTCGACGTCAACGCCTCGGCCTTTGACCACGACACCCAGCGGATCGCCGACAGCGGCGATGCGGCGCGCGACTTCGCGCTGCGCCTGGGCCTGCGCCAGGTGAAGGGGATCGACGAGGCGGCGCGCGAGACGTTCGAGCGCGAGCGCGCCATCGGGCCGTACACCGGCGTGCGGGACTTCGTGGCCCGCACCCGCTCCGGCGAGCAGGTGGTCGAGCGGCTCATCAGCGTCGGCGCCTTCGACTGGACCGGTGCGCCGCGCCGCGAGCTGCTCTGGCAGCTGCGCACCGTCATGGTCGATGCCGATCCCGCCCATCCGGCGCTGGGCATGACCGATGACGCCGTCGCCGGGCTCGGGCGGCGGCTGCCGCCGATGACCTTCGGCGAGCGGGTGGCGGCGGAGTACCGCGAGCTCGGTCTCGCCTCGACCGCACACGCCGTGGAGCTCTTCCGCGACCGCCTCGCGGCCCGTGGCGTCGTCCCGGTGGCGCGCGCCGGAGAGCTGCACCACGGAGCGAGCGTCCGCCTGGCGGGACTGGCGGTCAGCGTGCAGCACCCGATGACGGCGAAGAACTTCGTCTTCGTGGCGCTCGAGGACGAGTCGGGGATGATCAACGTGACGCTGGGTCCCGCGGTCTACCAGGCGCACCGGGCGCTGCTGCACCGCCATCCGCTGCTCGTGATCGACGGGCGGCTGCAGGTCGAGGGGGAGGTGCTCAACGTCGTCGCTCGGCGGCTGCGGAGTGTCGACGACGTGGTGGGGGAGACGCCGCGCCGGCCCGACCGGCTCGACCTCGCACGCCAGCAGCGCATGTTCCGCTAGGTGACCCGAGAGTCCTGCGCCGACGCGTCGGGAGTACACTGCGCCGGCGCATGCAGACGACCGTCAAGCGTCCGGCGTGACCGCCGGCCGGCCGCGGGTCGCGTCACACGGGGAGGGCCGCGCGCCCGCCCCGCAGGATGCAGCACCCCAAGCGGCCGCGGCGCGTGACGCGCCGGCCACGATCGTGATCCCGGCCTTCAACGAGGAGCTGGGCCTGGCCCGGGTCCTGGCCGAGCTGCCCGCTATCCTCGACGGTCGGGCGGAGATCCTCGTCGTCGACGACGGCTCGACCGATCTGACCGGGGAGGTCGCCCGGCATCATGGTGCGCGGGTGCTGCGTCACGAGCGGAACCGTGGCAAGGGGGCCGCGGTGCGGACCGGCATGGCGGCAGCGCGCGGCGAGCGCATCGTCGTGATCGACGCGGACGGCACCTATCCGGTATCGGCGATCCCCGAGATGCTCGCGCGGCTGGACGCGCATGACCTCGTCGTCGGCGTGCGGCGCGCCGGCCGCGACAACATCCCGCCGCTCAATCGTCTCGGCAACGCGGCCTTCCGGACGCTGATCCGGCTCTCCGGCTTCCCCTCGGCCGATCCCCTCACCGGGCTGTACGGCATTCAGCGTCGCCACCTGCCGCGGCTGCGGCTGCGGTCCGAGGGTTTCGGGATCGAGGCGGAGATCGCCATGAAGAGCGCGCGCCTGGGTCTCCGCAGCGCCGACGTCCCGCTCGAGTACCGACCGCGACTCGGCACGACCAAGCTGCGTCCCGTCCAGGACGGGCTGGCGATCGCCGTCACCATCGTGCGCGAGGTGCTCGCCGGGCTCCTGGGGCGCGGCCCGCGCCGGAAGCGCCGCCCGTCACAGCGCTGAGCGCCGCCACGCCGCTCGCCGGCCGTGCCGTCCGCCTGGCGGCGGTGGCGGGCGTGACGGTCTCGGTCGCGCTGCTGGCGGCCGCGGGGGCGCAGGCCACCATCGGCCTGGCGACGGCGACGCGATGGCAGACC
>DATADA010000187.1:0-20035 GCA_036258775.1 Candidatus Limnocylindria bacterium
CGCCTGGACGGCATGCCGCGCTCGGTGCAGCGGCCACATCCGCCGATCCTGGTCGGCGGTGGGCGCCGACGGCTGCTGCAGCTCGCCGCCCGCGAGGCGAACATCGTCGCCCTCGACCCGCGCTCGCTGCCCGACGGCGGCCAGGATCCGCACGATGTCGTGGCGGCCGCCATCGACCGGAAGGTCGGCTGGGTCCGTGAGGCAGCTGATCGGCGCTGGAGTGAGCTCGAGCTGAACGTCGTGGTGTTCGAGGTCGACCGTGACTTCGGGCGGCGCAGCGGTCCACCGCCGCCGAGGCGGCACGGCATCGGCGAGGCCGACGTCGTCGAGAGCCCCCACTACCTGGTCGGCGACACCTCGCTCATGGCCGAACAGTTGCTGGCGGCGAGGGAGCGCTGGGGGATCAGCTACTTCACGTTTCGGCCGTCGGACGTCGAGGCGGTCGAGCCCCTCCTGTCGCGGCTGGCCGGGGAATAGCCGGGGGCTTCCTCAGCCGTCGCCGACGCGTCCCGCCGGACTTGGCTGACCACCGGTGGCCGGCACTGCCGGCCAGCCGGCGGCGATCGGCGAGTCGCGCGCGGCCAACGCGCCGGCCTCCAGGACCGGGTGCGCGGTCCGGCGACCGCCATGGCGGTCCACGAGCCGGTAGTAGACATCCTCGTACTCGTCCACCATGCGCGCCACGCTGAACCGCTCCACTGCTCGCTCTCGGATGCGCCGCCGATCCAGGTCGGCGACGAGCGCTACCGCCAGCCTGGCCTCGGTCAGGTCGTCCACCAGGAAGCCGGTCTCGCCGTGCTCGATCGTCTCGGTGAGTGCACCGGCGCGACGGGCGATCACGGGCGTGCCGGTCGCCATGCTTTCGATCGCGACCAGCCCGAACGGCTCCGGCCACGCGCCGAGCATCACCGTCGCCAGGGCGCCGGCCATGAGCGAGTCGCGCTCCGTCGGTGACAGCTCTCCCTGGAACTTCACGAGGCCCTCCGCGATCGCCGGCTCCACCACCTCGGCGTACAGCTGCTGTTCCTCCGGCTCGTGCACCTTGGCCGCCATCCGGAGGGGCATCCCGGTCATGCGCGCCAGCTCGATCGCGTCGTCGACGCCCTTCTCCGGCGCGACCCGCCCCACGAAGACGAGGTAGTTCCCCGGCGCGTCGGAGTGGGGCGCGCGGTCCAGCGGGAGCCCGTGATGGATCGTTGCGACCCAGTTGTTCTCCGGCTTCCATCGTCGCTGGCTGTCACTGATCGCGACCAGCGGGATGTCGCGGAACTCGTCGAGCAGGTCCGGGACGCCCGGGAAGTCGAGCCGGCCATGCAGCGTGTGGAGGATCGGCGTCGGGCAGTGTCGAGCGAACGAGAACCCGTGCGTGTCGACGTGGGAGTGGATCAGGTCGAAGCGCTCATGGGCCGACCACGCCCGCTCGATCGACAGCTGAATCCACGGCACCACGTCCCCGGTGATGCCGGACGGCCACAGCGCCCGTTCGACGGTCGGCACGATCTCGGCCCCCGCCGTGGAGTCCCCCGGGCCGAAGAGCGTGACCGCGTGTCCCCTGGCGACGAGCTCATCCAGCAGCGCACTCACGATCCGCTCGGTCCCGGCGTACCCCGGTGGCGGGATCGGGACCATCGGCGCCGCGAGCAGGGCGAGCCGGAGCGGCCGCCGACGGCTCATCGCGTTCCTCGTCCGCGCCGGCGCGGCTACGCTCGCCGGCCGCTCAGCAGCTGGAAGATCAGCACGATCGCCGCGACCACCAGCAGCAGGTGAAGAAGTCCGCTTCCGAACCCTGACAGGAGATTCGCCACCAGCCAGACCACGAGGATGACCACCAGCAGTGTCCACAGCATGCCGTTCCGACGCCTCCACGCTCATGTACCTGCTTGGTCGGAAGGCAGGCAGCATGCCAACGGGCCGTCCGGTGCGAGCCGGCAACGCCAATCGGCACCGAGAGCGCGGCGCAGGTATTGCGGTGCATCCTGTCAAGGCCGCCATTGGAGCCATGTTCGCGATGACGCCGGGAGATCGGGATAGCGACCCGCACGTGCTCGGACCCGACCGGGCTCCAACGCCGTTCACCGCGGACGAGATTCGCCGGGGCTGTCCGGCGGGAAGGACGATCCGGCTGCTCGTGGAGCTGGACGGTCAGGCCGCGTATCTGCGGCTCAACCGGTTCGTGGATTGCGACGAAGGTGGCGCCACGATCGAACGACAGCGGTTGACGATCGACGGCGAGGCCGTCGGTGGAACCGAGGCAGACAGGGTCACCTGGCATGACCTCCAGGCCCACGCGTCCTTCCCGGCCCGGCAGACGCTCATCGCATCCGAGCCACTCGATCTTCCGCTCGGGGTGCTCGACTGCCTGCGCTACACCGTCACGGATGGGCCGACGGTGGAGACCTTCTGGTTCGCGCGCACGGCGCCCGGCATGCCGGTCAAGTACATGACCGAGGAGGGCGGACGCGTCACGAGCAGCGTGACCATGATCGGCGACGAGGTCGCCTGAGCCTCGGCCGGCGACCGAGCCGAGTGAGCCACGGGGCGAGGCCGACGAGCGCGAGGGGCACGGACCACGACAACTCCCCCAGCGCTCGCCGCATGCCGCCGAGCGTAAAGAGCTGGGGGCCGATCGGCATGGCGGGCAGCACTGCCACCGGCAACGAGACGTTCTCGTCGGTCGCGGGCCACGCCACCTCGGCTCCCGCCTCGCCGGTCACGAGATCGAGCAGTGGGTGGGACGCCGCGGCCAGGCCACCGACGGCCCGGTCGGCCGGGGCTGATTCAGATCGCGAGCCGGGCAATGACGCGATCCATCGAATCAGCGGCCAGCGTCGCGGCGGGCTGGCTGGCGGGCTGGCTGGGGAGCATCATCGCCGCGTGCGCGCGCGGGATCTGCCGACCGGGACGCTGACGTTCTTCTTCAGCGACATCGAAGGCTCCACGCGCCTGCTGCAGGCGCTCGGCACCGACTACCCCGGTGTCCTGGAGCGGCACCGCGAGATCGTGCGCGACGCGTTCGGGCGCTGGGGCGCGGTGGAGGTCGGCACCGATGGCGACTCGTTCTTTGGCGTCTTCCGGACCGCGAGAGACGCCGTGGCCGCCGCCGTCGCGATCCAGCGCGCCATCGCGGACGAGGAGTGGCCGCAGGGAACGACGCTGCGGCTCCGTATCGGCCTGCACACCGGGGAGGCGGGTCTGGCCGGCGCCGACTACGTCGGGCTGGACGTGCACCGCGCGGCGCGCATCATGGCGGTCGGCCACGGTGGGCAGATCGTGATCTCGGACGCCACCCGGGCGCTCGTCGACCGCGGCGCGTCCGACGGCTTCGCGCTGCGCGACCTGGGGGAGCGCCGGCTGCGTGACCTGACCGGTCGCGAGCGCCTGTTCCAGGTCGTGGCCGACGGCCTCGAGCTCGACTTCCCGCCGCTGCGAACACTCGATGCTGCCCCGAACAACCTGCCGACACAGACGTCGGCCCTCGTCGGCCGCGAGGTGGAGCTGACGTCGATTCGCCGCCATCTCGACTCCCCGGGCGTGAGGCTGCTCACGCTCACCGGACCGGGCGGGATCGGCAAGACGCGGCTCGCGCTGCAGGCGGCGGCCGACCAGATCGATCGCTTCGAGCACGGGGTGTACTTCGTCGACCTGTCCGAGGCGCGGGACAGCGAAGCGGCGCTCCAGGCGATCGTCCGCGCTGTCGGCATGACGGTGTCCGGCCAGGAGCCCCTGCGAGAGGCGCTCGCCGAGGAGCTCCGCCCGCGCCGCCTCCTGCTGCTGCTCGACAACTTCGAGCAGGTCATGGAGGCCGCCAACGACGTGGCGTACCTGCTCCGGCACTGTCCGCAGATCAGGGCGGTCGTCACCAGCCGGGAGGCGCTGCGGGTGCGGGGCGAGCAGCTGTTTCCGGTTCCGGCCCTGTCCCTTCCCGAGCCCGCTGCGGCCCGAACGGCGGAAGCGATGTCGCGGCACGAAGCCGTGCGCCTGTTCGTGGCGCGCGCACGCGAAGCGCGACCGAGCTTCGTGCTGACCGACGAGAACGCGCCCACCGTGGCCGAGATCTGCGGCCGGCTGGACGGCCTGCCCCTCGCGATCGAGCTCGCAGCGGCCAGGTTGAAGCTCTTCTCGCCGGACGAGCTGAGAGATCGGCTGCGAAGCCGGCTCGAGCTGCTCCGTGGCGGCGCGCGGGACCTTCCCGAGAGGCAACGTACCCTCCGCAGCACGATCGAGTGGAGCTATGAGCTCCTCGACGACGCCGAGCGACCGATCTTCCAGCTGCTGTCGATCTTCGCATCCGCGCGAGTCCAGGCCGTCGAGGAGGTCGCCGATGCGATCGCGCCGCTCGCGGGGATCGACACGGTCGCTGCGCTGGCCTCGCTCGTCGACAAGAGCCTCGTCCGGAGCGAGGAGGATGGCACCGGGCAACGACTGTCGATGCTCGACACGATCCGCGAATACGCCGCCGAGCGGCTCGAGCGAGAGCCGGAGCTGAGCGAAGCCGCCAGGCGGGCGCACGCGGCGTACTTCGCCGACTTCGCGGCGCGCACGGTGCGCGAGCGCGCTCGTGTCGGTCGTGGAGCGGCGCTAGACGAACTGGCGTCAGAGCTGCCCAACCTGCAGGCGGCCTGGGATCACTTCGTCGCCACCCGCGACATGGGGCAGCTGAACAGGCTGCTCGATGCGCTGTGGGGCCTGCACGACGCCCGGGGCTGGTACCACGCCGCCGTGGCGCTGACGAACGATCTGCTGACCGTCCTCGCCAAGACCGAGCCGTCGCCGGACCGTGCCGAAGACGAGATCACGCTTCGGCTGACGCTTGCGCGCGGCCTGCTCGCCATCCGCGGCTACACCGAGGAGGTCGAGGAGCTGTACCGCGAGGCGCTCGCCCTGTCGACCGCATCGGGAGCTGTTCCGAAGCGACTCCCGGTGCTGCGCAGCCTGGCCAGCTTCTACCTGGCCCGAGGAGAGATCGACAGAACGGCAGCCATCGGGCGCGAGGTCCTGGCGCTCGCCGATCAGGAGCGCGACACAGGCCTGGAGGTGGAGGGCCATCTCCTGCTGGGGCCCGCACTCGCCTTCCTGGGAGACGGGCCCGAGGGCCTGGCTCACCTCGAAGCCGCGATCGCGCTGTTCGATCCGGAGCTCCACGGCCGGGCCCGGCTGCGGCTGGGTCCCAATCCCGGCGTGGCGGCACGGGCGGTCTCCGGCCTTCTCCACTGGCTCCTGGGCTATCCCGATGCGGCGTCCCGGCGCGCGGCAACGGCGCTCGAGTTGGCGGCCAGGCTCCATCACCCCTACTCGCGGGCGTACGCGACCTTCCACGTTGCTCTGCTCGACCTGTGGAACCGGCGGTTCGAGGCGGCGCACGCGCATGCGTCGGATGTGCTCGCGATCGCGGAAGAGCAGGACTACCACCTGTGGGCGGGGCTGGGCCTGGTGCTGCAGGGCGTCTCCGCCGCGGCCCTCGATCGGCCGGAGGAGGGGCTGGCGACCACGGAACGTGGGATCGCTCTCTACTCGAACCTCAAGACGCCCCCGGTCTTCTGGCCGCAGGTGCTCGCCCTGAGGGCCGAGGCGTGCGCTCTGGCCGGCCGGACGGTGGACGCGCTCGCAACGGTGGAGGAGGCCAGTGCCCTCGCCGGCGAGGGCAGCTGGGACTCGGCGGCGCTCAAGGTCCAGAGGGCCGACGTGCTGGTCTCGATGGGTGACGCACGGGGGGCCGAGCCGTGGCTGCGCCGCGCGGTCGAGGAAGCTCGAGGGGCGGGCATCCGGATGATTCAGCTGAAGGCGGCGACGCGGCTCGCCCGGGTCGCGCCGACGGACGGCGACCCGAGCCCGACCGCCCTCCTCCGCGAGCTGTTCGATTCGTTCACCGAGGGGTTCGGCACGCCCGATCTGCTCGAGGCTCGTGCGCTGCTCGATCGGGCGGCCGAGACGTGACGCGGCGCGCGGACGGTCAGGTCTCCACGCCGGGCCGTCCGGCGAGCGGTCGCGCAGTGGGGCTGCCGCCGCTCGAAGAGGCTCCGCGGCTCCTCGCCCGGCTCGGCGTCCCCGACGAGGACGCCGCCGAGATCCTCGCCGCGTGGCCGTCCCCGCGCCGCGATCCCGAGGCGTGGGCGCTGCTCGAGCGCTGTCGCGACACGCTCGTCGGCGACCTCGGCGGGACCGGCCCGCTGCCTGACTGGCCGGCGGCGCCTGCCTCGGAACGTGGCGGGGCGCGTTACTTCCACGTCTACGCCTACCTCGCGGCCCTGGGCGACGTGCGCCGCTGGCACGCCGCCCGTGGCATACCCGACGACGTCTCGTGGGCGTCCCTCGCCGACCTCGGCGCCCACGTCGCGCTTCATCGTCGGATCCACGGCGTCGGCGGCCTGGACGCGCCCGGCTGGCTGACCGGGCACTTCCGGGGTGCGATCTACCGGCTCGGGCGTCTCCAGTTCGAGCGCTTCCGCATCGATCCCGGCCGATCGGGCGCCGGCCCGATGTTCTGGTACGACGACGCCGATGCCGGGCGCCTCGGCCCGGGCTTTCGCCGCGGCGATCCCGCGCTGAGTATCCACGTTCCCGAGGACGGCCCGCTCTCCCCTGACGCCTGTGACCGATCCCTGGCGTGGGCCCGCGACTTCTTCCCACGCCACTTCCCGGAGGAGCGGTTCCGAATCGCGGTCTGCACCTCGTGGCTGCTCGACGACCAGCTCGCCGAGGTCCTGCCTGCGAACGCGAACATCGTCCGCTTCCAGCGGCGCTACCGGCTGGTGCCGGGCGCGCTGCCCGACGACGAGTCCGTGATCCGCTTCGTGTTCCGCCGCGAAGCGCCGAGGGTGGACGAGCTGCCGCGGCGGACGAGGCTCGAACGCGCGATCGTCGACGGGCTGCGAGCCGGGCGACACTGCCACAGCCGCACCGGCTGGCTGGAGCTGCTGCCGCCGCCTCAGGGTTCCGAGAGCCCGCGGTAGACGGCCGCCGCCTCCCGGAGCGGAGCCAGGGCAGGGCTCCGCCGGTCGCGCGGCCAGTCCGCCGTCGCGTCGGTCGCTCGTCCGACCAGCTCGTCGACCCACTCGCCGAGGAGCGCCGCATCGGCCGCGCATCGCGACGGTCGGCCGGGGCCGGAGAGGTAGATCGGGCTCGTCTGGCCGAAGCGGATGTTCGGCTCGGCGCCGGCGAAGGCACGCGCGGCGAGCCATCCCGGCTCTCGCACGGTGAGGTCGTGTTCGAGCACGACCGTCGACGCTCCCTCGGCGCGGCGGGCGTCGGCGACCACCTCACCGTTCAGCAGCAGCTCGAGCCGGCACATCGCCGGCGGACAGTCGGCCTCGGCGCGAACCTGGAGGGTGCGGCCGGAACGGACGTCGATCTCGTCGCCCACCTGCCGGCCATCTGCGGTCACGTTCAGCATCGGACCGTTCGTCGCGAAGCTCCGCCCCCGGCGGAGGGCGGCGAGCCAGGCCGGATACGAGAACTCCTCGGCGAGGCGCACGTAGGTCCGGGTGTAGCCGACCGGGTTCGGGATGATCCCGGACGCACTTCCGCCCGTCACGGGCAGCCGAAAGCCGCAGTTCAGCAGGCGGGAGTAGAGCTCGCCCATCCAGCGCGCGAGCCCTTCAGACGTACGGATGCGTCCCTCCGGCGGCAGGCGCGCGCCCCACGGCCCCAGGTCCAGGTCCGCTCCGGTCCGAGCGAAGTGGTTGCAGACCACCCCGACGCTGTCCAGCTTGCCGAGCGCGGCCAGCACCGGGACCGTCGCCCATACCGGCTTCTCGGCGTCGACGTGGCCCCCGGCCGCGTGCGCGAGGTCGGCGAAGGTCGCGTCCGGCGGATACCAGCGATCGCAGTCGAACGTCAGCGGCGTGCGCAGGCCGACTGCCACCAGCGCGCCCGGACCCTCGCCGAGCCGCTCGACCTCCGCGTCGTTCTGGCTGAAGGCGTGGTTCGCGTCGATCACCGACAGCCAGCCGTCGGTGCCGGATGGCGCTTGCGTCGAGTCGTGCGGATCGTCGCGCCACTGCGTGATGATGCAGGTCCCGAGGTTCAGCTCCTCCGCCACGAGCAGCTGTCGCATCTCGCCCGGTCGCCGGTGGACGTGGATGTCGCCGGAGAACCAGCCGCGCGCGTTCATGTCGATCCAGCGCGGGACGACGATCTCGATCCGGCGGCGTTCACCGGGCTGGAGCTCGACCTCGACGGCCTGCGGGAGGAACTCGGGTCCGCGCTCGACCAGGACGGAGACCCGCCCGGGCCGCAGACGAAGGTCCGTGGGAGCGTCGGCGATGAAGTGGCGCTCGCTGGCCCACAGCCTCTCGTTGCGCATCCCGACGTACACCGAGCCGTCGGGGTACACCGACTGGCCCGAGGCGTCGGTGACGTAGAAGCGCGCCGGGACCGGCGGCCCC
Source organism: Candidatus Limnocylindria bacterium (assembly GCA_036258775.1). Classification (GTDB taxonomy): domain Bacteria; phylum Chloroflexota; class Limnocylindria; order QHBO01; family QHBO01; genus DATADA01. The sequence continues at coordinate 8,385 of DATADA010000187.1, forward strand.
TCGGCATCGACTGCCCTCAGCCGCAGCGTCGCGTCCATCGGCCGATCGGTCCTGACAGCAAGAGCGCCCGGCCTTCGCAGGCCGGGCGCTCGAATCGCGTGACGGAAGCGGCCCCTAGGCGGAGCGCACCTGGACGGCGCGGTCGCCCTTCGGACCCGACTGGACCTCGAAGCTGACCGACTCGCCGCCGACGAGGCGATCGAAGTCGAGCGAGCTGGTCAGCCCGTCCTTGTGGAAGAAGTACTCCTTCCCGTCGGGGGCGCTGATGAACCCGAAGCCGCGCTCCGAGATGACCTTCTTGACTGTTCCGGTGGTCAACGTGTGAACCTCTGCTCTCTTCTCGAACTGTCGTACGGCGCGGGGCCGGTTCGAGAAGGAACCATCGACCAAGCGGAGCCCGCCGGGGGACCCCGCGGAGCCGACAGCATATCACGGCGAACATGTGTTCGCTTTTCCGAGACCGATGTGCTACAGTGCTCGGCACGACGCCGAGAGCGGCGCCGACAGAAACGCGGCCCACACGACCACTCCTCTCATCGGTTCTCGGCGAGACAGGTTCGCTGAGGCCGCATGAGCAAGGAGTGTTTTCGTTTCATGTACACCACAGGCACCGACAGGACGCTGACCTGCGCCGACTGCGGCCAGCCGTTCACCTTCACGGCGAGCGAGCAGCAGTTCTACGCCGATCGTCAGTTCAGCGAGCCGCGCCGCTGCGCCTCCTGCCGCGCCATCCGCAAGGCGTCGCGCGGAGACGCCGGAAGCGGCAGCTACGGCGGCAACAACTACTCGAGCGGCGGCTACGACCGCGCGCCGCGGGAGATGTTCACCGCCACCTGCGCGAGCTGTGGCCGCGAGGCGCAGGTCCCGTTCCGGCCGACGGGCGCCAAGCCGGTCTACTGCAGCGACTGCTTCAGCACCCAGCGGCGAAGCTACTAGTTCCGCGGCGCGGCCGCGCGCCGCGCAGAGCGACCACGGAGGCCGGCGAATCGCCGGCCTCCGTCGTTGTGTCGCGTCACGTCCAGTACGATCTCAAGGATTGACGGGCCGCGTGGGGCACACCGGGCAAGAGCCGCTGCCCCGATAGTGGTTGCACGCGCAACCACTATGGTACGATGGGGCACCAGCAAGGACCGATCGAGATGCCCGCTATCACCGTCGACGACATCACCGTGCTCCCCCGGATCCCGTATCCGGATCCGAGCGTCGCGCGTCAGCGCCCCGTGCGCGCGGTCACGACCGCCCCCAAGGGCTTCGAGGGCGAGGGCTTCCCGGTTCGCCGCGCCTTCGCGGGCGTGGATCTCGCCGACCTCGACCCGTTCATCCACCTCGACCAGATGGGCGAGGTCGAGTACGCGCCCGGCGAGCCGAAGGGGACGCCGTGGCACCCGCATCGCGGGTTCGAGACGGTGACGTACATGATCGACGGGACCTTCGAGCACAGCGACTCGAACGGTGGCGGCGGCGTCATCACCAACGGCGACACGCAGTGGATGACGGCGGGCGCCGGCATCCTCCACATTGAGAAGCCGCCCGAGGCGCTGGTGGCGAGCGGGGGCCTGTTCCACGGCTTCCAGCTCTGGGTCAACCTGCCTCGCAGCCAGAAGCTCGCGGCGCCGCGCTACCAGGACCTGCGCGCCGGGGAGGTCGCGCTCGTCTCCTCAGCCGACGGCGGGGCACTCGTGCGCGTCATCGCGGGCGACGTGGCTGGCCATGCCGGCCCGGGCTCGACGTACACGCCGATGACCCTCGTCCACGCCACGCTGAGCCCGGGCGCCCGCCTGTCCGTTCCGTGGCGCGCCGACTACAACGCCCTCGCGTACTTCCTGGCGGGCGGGGGAACGGTCGGCGGCGAGCGGATCCCGGTCCAGGCGGGGCAGCTCGCGGTCTTCGGGCACGGGAACACCGTCACGCTCGCCGCCGGCGAGCGGCAGGAGAGCCGGAGCCCGAACCTGGACGTCCTCCTGCTCGGCGGCCGGCCGATCCGCGAGCCGGTCGCGTGGATGGGTCCGTTCGTGATGAACACGCGAGACGAGGTGCTTCAGGCCTTCGCGGACTACCAGGCGGGCCGCCTGGGCAGCATCCCGGCGGTCCACAACGCGCCGACCACGCCGATGGAGTCGCGCGGCCACGAGCGCCCCCGGGGCGCTGAGTGACGTGACGGCCTGCGCCGCGCATCGGCACCGGTGGATCGGCGTCGACTTCTACCTGGACGACGGTCACCCGTTCCTGCGCCAGAGCTGCGGGTGCGGCGCGACCCGGTCACTCAGGGCCTGGGAGCACTACTGGCGGCCCGATGCCGGCGGCGACATCTCGCTCGACGGTGACAGCGAGCGCCCGAGCGAGGACTAGCGTCGCCGCGCTTCGGGCCCGGCGAGAGGGTTGCGCTCCGCCGCCGCCTCCAACCTTTTGCGGCGATCTCTTTGCCAGATTCACATTCGGCGACCATGAGCACGGTCGGCCCACCGCCTGAACCGGTTTAGTACACACCGGGTGTGAATTCGGCCGGCTTCACGCCCTCGGGACGGAGTTGACGCACGCCTGATGTGAAACGGACAGAAGCCGGCTCATGGGGCGCGGCGTGCATCCGCTGGGCCTTGACCCTTCCCCGGCGCGGTGAAGTCAAGGCATACTATCCCGAGAGCGTAGTGACCTGACGCTCAGGGGGGCCCAGCCGCAGGAAGGTCTCGCCATGCGCATGCCCCTCATCACGCCGCTGGTCGAGGAGGTCTCGGAGCGCCTCGATCGGCGCTACGGCTGGGACAAGCTCCCCCTGCCCCTCGCCGTCCTCGCCTTCATCGGCCTGCGCTCACGCCTCCGGTCGCGGAACCTGTTCGACACCGGGCTCCCCGACCCGCCTCCCGGCTGGTCGTTGCCGGAGCGCTTCAAGACGGCACGGACGGTCGACGGCCGTGGCAACGACCTCGAGCGGCCGATGATGGGCAGCATCGGCAGCCGCTTCGGCCGCAACGTCCCGCTCGACAAGACCTGGCCGGACGATCCGCCGCGGCTGTACGAGCCGAACCCCCGCACCGTCAGCCGGCGCCTGCTGACCCGCGAGCGGTTCCTGCCCGCGACGTCGGTCAACGTCCTGGCGGCGGCGTGGATCCAGTTCGAGGTGCACGACTGGCTCAGCCACGACAAGGACGAGGAGCGGGCGTGGGAGGTGCCGATCGCCGACGACGACGATTGGGCGGAGCGCCCCATGCGGATCCCGGCCACTCGCCGGGACCAGGCCGGCGCCGGCGACGGAAAGACGCCGCCGACGTACCTGACCGGCGATAGTCACTGGTGGGACGCCTCGCAGATCTACGGCAGTTCCCCGGAGTTCAATGACAAGATCCGCGCCCGGGAGGGCGGCAGGCTGCGCATCGGCCCCGACGGGCTGCCGCCGGCCGACCTGCAGGACGGGCTCGACCTGTCCGATGCCGCGGGCGCCTTCTGGATCGGCCTGGGCGTGCTGCACACCGTCTTCATGCTCGAGCACAACGCCATCGCGGACCGGCTGCGGCGGGCATACCCGACGTGGAACGACGAACGGCTGTACGACACCGCCCGCCTGGTCAACACCGCGCTCATGGCGAAGATCCACACCGTCGAGTGGACGCCGGCCGTCATCGCCCACCCGACCACGATCTACGCCATGCATGCCAACTGGTGGGGGCTCGTCGGCGAGCGCTGGGGCGGCGGGAAGGGCCCGTTCCGGTGGAGCGACCTGCTCAATGGCATCCCCGGCTCAGCCACCGACCACCACGGCGCCCCGTACTCGCTCACCGAGGAGTTCGTGGCGGTGTATTGGATGCATCCGCTGCTGCCCGACGAGTTCACCTTCCGCTCGGTCGGCGACGACCACGTCATCGCAGAGCTCGAGTTCCCCGACGTCAACGCGCTCCACGCCCGCGATCGGCTGGCGGCGATGTCGGTGCCGAACGTGGCCTACTCGCTGGGCGTCGCTCACCCGGGCGCGATCACCCTGCACAACTACCCGCGCTCCCTCCAGAACTTCCACCGCCCCGACGGTGTGCTCATCGACCTGGCCACGACCGAGCTGATTCGCAGCCGCGAGCGTGGCGTCCCGCGCTACAACGAGTTCCGGCGCCAGCTCCGGCTCAGGCCCGCGCGCAGCTTCTCCGACCTGACCGACAACCCGGAGTGGGCCGAGCAGATTCGAGACGTTCACGGGGGCGACGTCGAGAGTGTCGACCTGATGGTCGGCCTCTTCGGCGAGCCCCGGCCCACCGGCTTCGCCTTCAGCGACACCGCCTTCCGGATCTTCATCCTCATGGCCTCGCGACGGCTGAAGAGCGACCGGTTCTTCACCCGCGACTACACCGCGAAGGTGTACACGCAGGAGGGGCTCGACTGGATCAACGAGAACACGATGGTCAGCGTCCTGCTGCGCCACTACCCGTCGCTGGCGCCGGCGCTCGACGGGCTGACGAATGCCTTCACGCCCTGGCGGCGCGTGGCGTGAGCGCCCGAATCACGAGCTACGACGGCGGCGTCGTCGCGACCCCGAGGAGGATCGTACGGCCGCGGAGCGTCGAGGAGCTGCAGGCGATCCTGCGCGACACCGAGCGCTACCCCGGCCCGGTGCGCCCCATGGGCAGCTTCCACTCGCTCACCCCGTGCGCGGCCACGGACGGGACGTTGATCAGCACGACCGGCCTCGACCGAATCGTCGACATCGACCCGCAGGCGATGACCGTCACGGCGCAGGGCGGCGTCCAGCTGGTCGACGCGGCTGCCGCGCTGCGCGAGCGCGGCCTGCAGTTCATGCTGAACCTCGAGATCGGCAACCTGACGCTCGGCTCGGCGGCGTGCTGCCACACCAAGGACAGCCTCGACGGCATCGAGAACGGGCAGGCCAGCTCGTACGCGACGCGGATCAGGTGGGTCACGCCGTCCGGGGAGCTGGAGGAGGCGTCGCAAGACGATGCGGAGCGGATTGCGCTCGCGCGCTCCAGCTACGGGCTCTGCGGAGTCGTGCACGAGGCGACGTTCCGGATCAAGCCGCTCGAGGTGGTCCGGTTCGACTACGAGCTCGTGGACGTGCGCGGCCTGAGCCAGGACGCCGTCTCGGAGATCATCGCCACGAACGACTCGGTCGTGTTCTGGACGGTCGGCCGCCACGTCGTCGTCCAGACCAGAAACGTGGCCGCCCGCTCGCAGCGCGCCTGGCTGGGGCGGATGCGGGGCCGGTTGTGGCGTGGCGTGGGCGCGGTCCTCGGGCGCGCGTTCTCATCGACGGCGGGGACGCCGCTGCAGAACCCGATCGACGCCGCCTGGCCGGTGGTGCAGCGCCTGCCGTATCGCTTCCTGAGCATGGTGGGCGGCTTCTCGCTCCACGCCCCGGACAAGATGATGGACTACCGGCGCACTCCGCCGCCGGGGCGCTACGCCTTCACCTTCTGGGCGTTCCCGCGCGGCGAGTGGGTGACGAACCTCAAGGCGTTCCTCGACTTCACCGACGACCACCAGCGCCGGCACGGTTTCCGGTGCAACCTCCCGCTCGGCTCATACTTCATCCGGCGCGACACGAGCTCGATCCTGTCGTACTCGTACGACGGCGACATCATCTCGATCGACCCGATCCACGCGCCGAGCGACCGCGACCGCCCGGCATGGGAGCGCTTCCTGCGCGAATTCAACCGGTGGGCGCATGAGCGCGGCGGGATCCCTCTGCTGAACCAGAGCCCGTTCATCGGCAGGGACGACGTGGCGGCGGCGTACGGCGAGCGCTGGACACGGTTCAGCGAGTGGGTGCGGGCGCAGGACCCGCACGGCCGGATGCTCAACCCCTTCTTCGCGGAGCTGCTCGCCTAGCGGCGGGGAACGCGCACGCCGAGCACCATGCCCAAGCGCTGGACGTTCATCGTCTATCTCGCCGGCGACAACAACCTCGAGCAGTACGGCCTCGTCGATCTGCTCGAGATGAAGGCGGTCGGCTCGACCGCCGACGTCGACGTCGTCGCCCAGTTCGACGGCATGGAGGACGGCGGCACGCGCCGCTACCACCTGACCGCGGACCGCGAGCTGGCCGATGACGTGGTCGACGAGCTGGCGGAGGTGAACACCGGCGATCCCGACGCGCTGCTCGACCTGGTCAGCTGGGCGATGGCGGAGTACCCGGCGGAGCGGACGGCGCTCGTGCTCTGGAACCACGGGTCCGGCTGGCGCGACGAGGACATCTATCGCCTCGATGGCGGTCCGGCGCTCGACCCGGAGCAGCCGCGCAGCCTGGTGCGCGGCGCCGGGGAAGCGGGGATCCGGCGGTCCCTCTTCAAGACCTCCATCGCGTCGGTGCTCGACTACCCGGCCGAGGTGCGCGGCATCCTCTTCGACGACACGTCGAAGGACTTCCTCGACAGCCGCGAGCTGAAGCGCGTCGTCGAGCGGATGGTTGCGGCTCGAGGAGGGCGAAAACTCGACCTGATCGGCTTCGACGCCTGCCTGATGAGCACCATCGAGGTCGGCTTCCAGATCCGCGATGCGTTCGAGGTCATGGTCGGGTCGCAGGAGATCGAGCCGGGTGACGGCTGGCCGTACGGACGCATCCTGGCGGCGCTCGCCGCCGAACCCGCCGCCGGACCCGAGGAGCTCGGCCGGATGGTCGTGGAGGCCTACGTCGCCGAGCTCGGGGCACGGGACCGGGGGGCGGCGGTGACCCAGTCGGCGGTCCGGCTCGGCCAGATGGCGGAGACCACGGTGCGCGTGGGCCGGCTGGCGGATGCGCTGACCGCGTCGCTCGAGCGGCCCTCGTTCAGCCGCCAGCTGCTCGCGGTGCTGCGGGGCGTCCAGAAGTTCCGCGACCGCGACTGCGTGGACCTGCTCCACCTCTGTCGCCTGCTCGGCGGCGCGCGGGGGGCGGGCCGGGACGCGCCGAGCGCGCTGCGCGATGCCTCCGTCGACGGCGTCGCGGATGCCGCCCTCGACCTCGCCGCCCTGTTCGAGCCCCAGGCGGTGTCGTCCGTGGTCCCGTGGGCCCGGTTCAGCGGCGGGGCGCTGAAGGCGGCGGGCGGCCTGTCGATCTACCTGCCGCTCATGGGCGCCGTGTCACCGGCGTACCGCAACCTCGACTTCGCGGCGTCGTCGACGTGGCCGCGGTTTCTCGACTCGTTCGCAGGGCCGGCGCCATGACCGCGTCCGACGACCGCGACCTGGAGCTGTGGATCCACCCGCCTGACAGACAGAGTGAGCCGGCCGACGTCTCGGTCCACGTGAGGCCGGACGACCGGCGCGGGCGCGGCGAATTTCGGTCGCCCTTCACTCCGGAGGAGGTCGACGAGGCGCTGGGCTGGATGGAGCAGGGGCTGTTCGACGACGACTTCGTGAAGGAGTTCGGCGGAAAGCTCTTCGCGGCCCTCTTCGCCGGCCAGGTCGAGCAGCTCTACCGCGCGAGCCGCACCGACGGCGGCGATCTCCGCATTCGCCTGGTGGTTGACGACCCCGCTGCCGCGCGCATCCCGTGGGAGCTACTGTACGACGGCCAGGAGGACGCCTTCCTGGCGCTCCAGCAGCCGGTCGTGCGCGGCATGAGCGTGGCGGAGCCGGCGCGCCCGCTGGAGGCTGATGCTCCGCTGCGGATCCTCGTGCTCGACGCGTTTCCGCGCGGCGTGCTCCGCGTGCAGGGTCAGATCGAAGCCGAAGGGATCCGGCGCGCGCTCGCCAGCCTGACTCGCTCGCGGCGGGTGGAGGTGCGCACCCTGCCGCACGCCACCCTGGCCGGGCTGCAGAACGCGCTGCGCGAGGGAGACGATCCGGAGAAGCCGGCGCCGATCCACGTCGTGCACTTCATCGGGCACGCTCGGCACGATCGGCGCGCCGACCGCACCGTGCTGCTCTTCGAGGACGAGAAGGGCGAGATCGACGAGGTCGATCCGCAGGCGCTGGTCAACGTGCTCTCGGCGTCGGACGTGCGGCTCGTCTTCCTCAACGCGTGCCAGACCGTTCACCTCACCGCGCTCGACGCCACCCGGGCATTCGCTCCGGCCCTGCTGCGCAGCGGCGTGCCCGCGGTGATCGGGATGCAGGTGGTCGTGCTCGACGACGTCGCGGCACAGTTCGCGCTCGAGTTCTACGAGGCCCTCGCCGACAACCGGCCGGTGGACGCGGCAGTGCTCGACGCCCGGCGGCTGCTCCGAAGCGATCGCGCGCGGCGCAAGGCCGACATGGGCGTCCCCGTCTGCTACCTGCGCTCGGCGAGCGGGCAGATCGTCAAGCTCCGACGGCCGGCGCAGGTGCCGCTCACGCTCGGGACGTGGCGGGAGTGGGCACGCCAGCACTCGACTCCTCGAGCGCTGGTCGGAGCGCTGGCGACCACGGTCGGCCTGGTGACCGGGCTCATCGCGATCTTTCAGTTCGTCGTCCCTCCACCCCCTCCGCCGCCGATGAGCGGCGACTTCAACATCGCCGTGGCGGAGTTCGCGGCGCGCGGCGGTCCCGATCGGGTCGAGCCCTCCGACGAGGCGAGCGCGCTCGCGCGCTCGGTGTACGACACGCTGGAAGCGGAGCTCGCCGATCTCCACGGCTTCCAGATCGACGTGCGTCCGCCCGACCTGACCGGCCGTCTGCCCGGCGCGACGCCCGACGCGCGGGCCGCCGCCGCAGCGGCCCTGGCCGACGAGATCAATGCCGATGTCGTGGTGTACGGGACGCTCTCCGCGGAGGGGACCGCCTTCGAGCCGGAGTTCTTCGTTTCCGAGCGGAAGCTTGTCGACGCGCAGGAGCTCGCCGGCCAGTACCGGCTGGGGACGGCGCTGGAGGTCGCGGCGGACATCTCCACCAACCCGGTGGCCCGGCGCCTGCTCCGCGACCGGCTGCTGGAGCGGACGCAGGCGCTCGCCGAGTTCGTGCTCGGCCTGAGCTACTTTGTCAACGGCGAGTACGAGGACGCCGAGAGGCACCTGGCGACCGCGGCCGCCACCGAGGGCTGGGACGACGCGGACGGCAAGGAGGTGGCCTACCTCTTCCTCGGCACCGCGCGGGGCAAGCAGGACGAGCTCGACGACGCGCGCAGCGCCTACGAACGTGCCCTCGCGCTCAACCCCGAGTACGCCCGCGCGGTCTACGGCCTGGCCGAGGTCCGCTTCCAGGAGTCGAACGGGACAGGATGCGAGGCGGGCACCATCGACGAGGCCGGCCTCCGCGAGGCGATGGAGGGCTATCGCGCGGCCTTGGCGGCCACCGACCAGCCGCCGCGCGCCGAGATCCCGGTGGTCGTCCACCTGGGGCTGGGGCGCGTCTTCGTCTGCCTCAGCCAGGCGCTCGTGGAGGACCGCTGGGCGGAGGCGGAGGCGGAGTTCCGAGCGGTGATCGAGGAGTTCGAGGGTGGCAAGGAGCACCTCGCCGAGCTGGCGGCCGAGGCGTACGGCGGGCTGGCCCTGGCGTTGCTGCCACCCGAGGACGATCCTGATCCAGCCGCGTACCGCAGCGCGGCCGAGAGCTACGCCCGCGCCGTCGAGCTCAGCGTGCGCGACGAGCGGCGCGAGGTGTTCGAGCTGCAGCTCGACTTCGCGTGCGGCCGGCTCGAGGCGCTCGGGGTGGAGGAGGACTCGTGCGACGAGCGGGCGGCGTGACGGCGCCGAGGGCCGCACCTCTCCCGGCGGCTGGGCCGCCCCGGCGGTCCGGGACGTGCGCAGGCCATGCGACCCGCGACTTACGATGTGCGACGGCTGCTCTTGATCTGAAGGGGACCCGCTGCGTGGTCTACCGCATCGCGTCGAGGCCCAGACGACCGCCGAGGTTTTCTCGCCGGATTCCTGACACGCGCCGGCGGCTGGCGGCGATCGCGATCGGCGTCGCCCTCTTCGTCGCCGGCTGCGCCGGACCGGCACCGACGCCCCCCGCGACGGCGAGTCCCGAGGCGGCGGGCGAGACGCCGACGCCGGTGGCCACGGCGACGCCGCCGCCCGGACAGCAGGATGGACCGCCGGCCGTCGTGAGCCCGCTGAAGCGCCGCGACGCGCCGCCCGGCGGCGTCGACGCGCAACTGGCCTTCGTCGGGCCCACGGCGGGATGCGATGTTAGCGACGCCCCTGGCCCGCCAGAGCCGGGCCCGGATTTCGAGGCCCAAGTCGCCCACTGGTTCTGCATCGACTTCTTCGGCTTCGACCCAGAGCAGGCGAGTGTCGAGTTCGTGCTGACGGCTCCCGACGGTACGGAGCTGGTACGTACAGCACTGCCGACCGAGGGCGGCTCTGCCAGCTTCCGGTTCCAGCCCACCCTGGCCTATCCGAAGGGCGTTTACCAGTACGTCGTCGCTCAGCCCGCCCCTGTCGCCCCACAGTCTTCCCCAGCCGACACGACCCAGCCGTCCGTCGCGACCGGGACGTTCCAGCTCGTCGCGGCGACCACGCCGGGCAGCGTGGCGATGACGCCATCGCTGCCGCGGGGAGGCGCGGTTCAGATCGGGCTTGCCGGCTTCCCGGCCGGCTCCGCGGTCGAGACCTTCGTCTACGAGGCGATCACCGACCCGAACAGCGGGTCGTACCTCACAGCCCTTCCGCGGGTCACGGTGGACGGCATCGGCGAGGCGCTGCTGACGATCCAGACCGCCCCCGACGATCCGCCCGGTCGCTACGCCGTGGTCACGCGCCCCGCTACGAGCGACCGGTGGTGCCTGTCGGAATCCATATGCGCGGTGTTCGAGGTTACGCCGTAGCGGCAAGCCGCCGCGGGATTGCCGCATCCGAGGAGGCGCATGGCGCTCGACCCGAACCTGGCCAGGCTGGCCGTCTGCGACGTCGAGACGATCGGCCGGGTGAGCGGAGTGCCGCGGCGTATTGAGATCTGGTTCGCCGCCGACCCGCGGCGCGACCGGATCTACCTTTTGTCGGGCGGACGCGATCGAGCGCACTGGGTCCGGAACATCCGCCGGGATCCGGCGGTGCGCGTCCGGATCGGTGGACAGTGGTTCGCGGGCGCGGCCAGCGAGGTGGAGGGCGGCCCGGACGAAGCGCTCGCGCGTCGGCTGCTGGCCGCCAAGTACTACGGCTGGTCGGAGGGGCGTCCCCTCAGCCGCTGGGCGCGGACCGCACTGCCGATCGCCATCGACCTCCGCACCTCCCCGGCGGGCGGGCAAGCGTGATTGATCGGCGGAGCGAGCGGTCGCCCCGCGGCTCGGGCTCGCGGAGAGTCGCCGGCCGGCCGCGGCCTCATCGGCTCGCAAGCCGGCCGGCCCGGCGGAGATGCCCTCAGGGCGTGATGATCAGCTGTGGCGGGTTGGCGCCCTCGCGGCTGCTATAGAACGCGCTGTCCGAAGTCGTTCCCTCCTTGATCCCGAAGCTGTAGCTCCCGTTTCCGGTAATCGCCGACGTCACGTCGATCTCCTTCCAGGTGTTGGCCGTGACCGACCCAAGCGTGGCGAGCGGGGACCCGTCGAGCGGCGGCGCGTTGTTCCAGGTCAGTCCCGTCTCGGTCCAGGTGCTCGGCACGGCGTAGGCGATCCCGCCCTGGCTGCTCGGATCGGTGACGTAGAGCCGGAGCTTGGCCGAGCGCGGCGGACCGGAGAGGCCCGTCACCGCGAACTGGACGTAGCTGCGGAAGGTGTGCGGCGTCGCCGCGTTCTCGAGACGCACTTGGAGGTCGGTCAGCGTTCCGAAGTTCCTCGTCGGCGTGCTCGACCTGACCTTCGCGTCCGCGACCGGGTTCAC
>DATADA010000188.1:0-4382 GCA_036258775.1 Candidatus Limnocylindria bacterium
AAGCGGTGCCAGTAGTAGGCGCGGCTCTCGTTGTCCCACGCCCAGTTCGAGGTCTCGGTGTCGGTGAAGATGATCCGCGCGTCGCGGTAGCGCTGGTCGGTGTCGCTCCAGACGTACCAGTCGCGGCGCGGGTTGTAGCGGGTCGAGCGCGACTCGCGGAACCAGGGATGCTGCTCGCTGGTGTGGTTGACGACCAGCTCGGTGATGATCCGCAGCCCTCGCCGATGCGCCTCGCGCACGAAGCGGCGGAAGTCGGCGAGGGTGCCGTAGTCGGGATGGACGTCGGTGTAGTCGGCGATGTCGTAGCCGTCGTCCCGGAGCGGCGATGGGTAGAACGGCAGCAGCCAGATCGCCGTCACGCCGAGGTTGGCGATGTAGTCGAGCCGGCTCGTCAGCCCCTTGAAGTCGCCGTAGCCGTCGCCGTTCGAGTCGCGGAAGGCCTTGACGTGGAGCTGATAGATGATCGCGTCCTTGTACCAGTGCGGGTCGTCGACGAGCAGCTGCGGGGCACGCCCGCCCGGCCCCACCGCGCGGGGTGGAGGATGGACGGCGCTCATCGGTCTCCGCGGACGCCCAGCGGCTGGATGGTGAGGATCCGGAACGGCCGGTCGGCCGGGTCGAGGTCGAAGGCCAGATCGGCCCCCTGCGCCGTCGTCTCCTCGCCGCTCATCAGGTCGACGAGGCGGTACGGCTCGTGCCAGCCGATGCCGACGGCCGGCAGGTCGGGGTGCAGCACCGCGCGCTCGGCGCGCCGCGGATCGCAGTTCACCGCGACGTACACCGGGGAACGCCAGCGGGTCGGGTAGCCGGTCAGCGGGTCGACCTCCCCGTCCGGCAGCGCCTTGCGGTAGAAGAGCGTCCGCACGCCGCTGACCGGCTCGAAGCGCAGGTTGTCGTAGAGCTGGAGGGCCGGCCACTCACGGCGCAGCCGGTTGAGCGACGCGATGAGCGGCTTGATGTTGCCCGGCGCGTCCCAGTCGCGTGCCCGGATCTCGTACTTCTCGGAGTCGACGTACTCCTCGCGCTCGCCGAGCCGCGCGCTCTCGCACAGCTCCCAGCCCGAGTAGATCCCGTAGAGGCTGGACAGCGTCGCCGCAAGCACGCTGCGGATGACGAAGGCCGGGCGGCCGTGGTCGAGATGATGCGGGTTGATGTCCGGCGTGTTGGTGAACAGGTTGCCGCGGTAGTAGTCGCGCATCTCGCCCTGCGTCAGCTCGGTCAGGTAGTCGCGGAGCTCGTCGCGCGTCTCGCGCCAGGTGAAGTAGGTGTAGCTCTGGCTGAAGCCGACCTTGGCCAGGACGCGCATCATCTTCGGTCGGGTGAAGGCCTCCGACAGCAGGATCACGTCCGGGTGGCGCCGATGCAGCTCGCGGATGAGCCAGGCCCAGAACGGGATCGGCTTGGTGTGCGGGTTGTCGACCCTGAAGATCCGCACTCCGCGGTCGACCCAGGTCAGCAGCACGTCGAGCCACTCACGCCAGAGGGCCTCCCGGGCGGCCGGGTCCTCGCCGTAGAAGTCGATCGGGTAGATGTCCTGGTACTTCTTCGGTGGGTTCTCGGCGTACTTGATCGATCCATCCGGCGCATGCCGGAACCACTCGGGGTGCTGACGCACGTACGGGTGGTCGGGGCTGACCTGGATCGCGAAGTCGAGCGCCAGCTCCATCCCGTGGCGCTCGACCGCCTCCCGGAAGCGGAGGAACTCGTCGAGGCCACCGAGCTCGGGCGCGACCTCGCGGTGGCCACCCTCGAGCGCACCGATGGCGTACGGGCTGCCGACGTCGCCCGGCTCGGCCCGCAGGGCGTTGTTGCGTCCCTTGCGATTGGTGCGGCCGATCGGATGGATCGGAGGCAGGTAGACGACGTCGAAGCCGAGCGCGGCGATGTCCGGCAGGCGCCACTCCGCCTCGCGGAAGCTGCTCGGCGTCGGTCTGGCCGGGTCGCGGCCCTGGGAGCGCGGGAAGAGCTCGTACCAGGCGCCGGTTCGCGCCCGCTGGCGGTCGACCACCAGCTCGAGCTCGGGCTCGTGGCGCGTCGCCCACGAGCGATCGGCGTGGCGGCGCATCGCTGCGAGCAGCTCCTCGCCGGTGACCGCGTCGACCGCGGCGCGCTCGTCGGCCGCGCCGGCAACCGCCTCGAGCGCCGCGCCGATCCGCCCCGCGTCGGCGGCTGCGCCCACCCCCCCGGCGCGCCGGAGCGCTCCCTCGAGGAGCAGGCGTCCCTCCTGCAGCTCGACCGGGACCGGCACCCCGGCCGCGACCTTCTTCAGCAGGCCGTCGCGCCAGCTGGCCCACGCGTCGCGCCACGCCTCGACCGTGTAGCGGTGGCGGCGGTTGCGTCGCAGCGGCAGCCGCCCGGCCCAGCGATCGTTGTCGACCAGCCGCATCGGCGCCTCCGTCCACTCCTCCTCGTCGTCGGCGCGAAGGAGAAGGGCCGCGTCGAGCAGCTCGTGGCCATCGGCGAAGATATCGGCGGCGACCAGCAGGTCGTCGCCGACGACGCGCTTCACGGGGTGGCGGCCGCCATCCAGCTCGGGCGAGATGCGCTCGATGACGATCGTCCGGCGGGTGCCGATCGCATCCGCCGGTGGCTCGGGTGGCTGGATCTCGGCGGCGGCCCGCGCGGCACGCCGCACGCTCGATCTGGTCGTCGTCATGTCCGGGCTCGAACCCTACCGCATCCGGAACGCGGCGCGCCGCGGGCACGTATCGTCCGTGCATGACGGCTCCGGACCGGGGCGCTCCCCCGGATGCGACGCGCCCACGACGTGGCCGGCTCGTGGCCGCGGCGGCGCTGCTGCTTGCCTCGGTCGTGCTGTCGGCGTGCGGTGGTCCACCCCGAGGCGGACAGACGGCCGCGCCGCGCTCGGCGCCCGGGCCCACGGCGACCTCCCTGGCCACCGGCCCCGCGTCTCCCACCGCGCCGCGGTCTCAGGGCGCGGCGCCGAGCGAAACCGCCGCGGTCGCGCGACCGTGGCGTGCACCGGCCATTGCCCTGCAGCCGGTCGCCGACGGTCTCACCGCCCCGGTCAACATCACCCACGACGGCGAGAGCGCCACGCTCTACGTGAACGAGCAGGCCGGGCGCATCGTCGCCATCGAGCCGGACGGCGAATCGCGACCCTTCCTCGACATCACCGACCGCGTCGTCGACGGGGGCGAGCGTGGCCTGCTCGGGCTCGCCTTCCATCCCGAGTTCGCCGACAACGGGCGGCTCTTCGTCAACTACACCCGGCGCGGCCCCGGGGACGAGGAGGGTGACACCGTGATCAGCGAGTTCGGGCTGCGCGCGGCGAGCGGGCCGCCCACCGGCGACCCGGCCAGCGAGCGGGTCCTGCTCGTCGTCGACCAGCCGGCGCCGAACCACAACGGCGGGCAGCTCGCGTTCGGACCCGACGGCTTCCTGTACGTCGCCCTTGGAGACGGCGGTGGGGCCGCGGACCCGTGGCGCAACGGACAGAACCCGGACGCCCTGCTGGGCAAGATCCTGCGGGTCGACGTCGGTCGCGAACGCCCGGGCGAGGGGCAGCCGCCCTACGCCATCCCACGCGACAACCCGTTCGCCCTCGGCGGCGGCGCGCCCGAGGTGTGGGCGCTCGGCCTGCGCAATCCGTGGCGCCTCAGCTTCGACCGGGAGACGGGCGACCTGTGGATCGGCGACGTCGGGCAGTCCGCGTGGGAGGAGATCGACCGCCTGGCGGGCGGCGGTCCGCCGGGCGCCAACCTCGGCTGGAGCGTGATGGAGGGCGCCCACTGCTTCCAGGCGGCCGAATGCGACGCGTCCGGGCTCGTGCTCCCCGTCGCCGAGTATCCCGCCGACCTCGGCGCCAGCGTGATCGGCGGATACGTCTACCGCGGCAGCGCGCAGCCCGAGCTGGTCGGCAGCTACTTCTACGCCGACGCGTACTCCGGCCGCATCTGGGCGCTGGAGGCGACCGCCGAATCGCCCGAGCCGGCCGAGCTGCTGGTCGCCGAGGCCTTCTTCACGACATGGGGCGAGGATGCCGCGGGCGAGCTCTACCTCGCCGATGCCGGCAGCGGGACGCTGCACCGCGTGGTCGCCGGCGACTGATCGGGCGGATCCCGTCCGGCACCGACCGGGCCGAGCGCGCCGAGCGCGCGCAGGCTGACCCAGCGGCCGGCTCCGATCACGACGTGGTCGAGCAGCTCGATGTCGAGCAGCCGGCCGGCGGCGGCGAGATCGGCGGTGATGCGGACATCGTCCGCCGACGGGGACGGGTCACCCGACGGGTGGTTGTGGACCACCACGACCGCGGCCGCCTGCCTCCGCACGGCGTCGCGGAAGACCTCGCCGCAGCGAACCGGCGAGCCTCCCAGGTTGCCGACGTACACCGTTCGCTCGGCCAGCACGCGGTTCTTGGT
>DATADA010000189.1:0-13558 GCA_036258775.1 Candidatus Limnocylindria bacterium
AATCTGGTAGCCGGCGCCGAGGTCGGAGGCGCTGAAGATGGCGTGCAGCCGTTTGCGCGCGAGCGGCGACAGCGGGTGGCCTCGCCGATGGAGGAGGTACGCGTACGCGCGGCGGTCGGAGCGCCCGACGCGACCGCGGAGCTGGTACAGCTGCGCCAGGCCGAAGGTGTCGGCGCGGACGATGACGATCGTGTTCGCGTTCGGGATGTCGAGCCCCGACTCGATGATCGTGGTGCAGACCAGCACGTCGAACCTGCCATCGGCGAAGTCGAGCATCACCCGCTCGAGCATGCCCTCGGGCATCTGGCCGTGGCCGATGGCGACGCGCGCCCGCGGCAGCAGCCTGCGCACCCGCTCCGCGGCGCCCTCGATCGTCTCGACCCGGTTGTGCACGTAGAAGACCTGCCCGCCGCGTTCGAGCTCGCGGGCCATCGCGTCGCGCACGAGGCCGTCGTCGTCCTCGGCGATCCGCGTCTGGATCGGCAGGCGCGCCTCGGGCGGCGTCTCGATGACCGAGAGGTCGCGGATGCCGACCAGCGACAGGTGCAGCGTGCGCGGGATCGGCGTGGCGGACAGGGTCAGCACGTCGACCTCGCGGCGCAGGCTCTTGATGCGCTCCTTGTGCGCGACGCCGAAGCGCTGCTCCTCGTCGACGACGAGCAGGCCGAGGTCCGCGAACCGCACGTCGCGGCTGAGGATCCGGTGCGTACCGATCAGGATGTCGACGCTGCCGTCCTCGAGGCCGGCGACGATCTCCTGCTGGCGCTTCCGCGGCACGAAGCGCGACAGCATCTCGACGCGCACCGGGAACGGCGCCAGGCGTCGCGCGAACGTCAGCTGGTGCTGCTGGGCGAGCACGGTGGTCGGCACCAGGACGGCGACCTGCTTGCCGTCCTGCACGGCCTTGAACGCGGCGCGCAGCGCCACCTCCGTCTTGCCGTAGCCCACGTCGCCGCACACCAGCCGGTCCATCGGGCGCCGGCGCAGCATGTCGGCCTTGACCTCCTCGATGGTCCTGGCCTGGTCGGGCGTCTCCTCGAACGGGAAGCTCTCCTCAAGCTCGCGCTGCCACGTCGTGTCCGGGCCGAAGGCGAAGCCGGTGGCCGCCTCCCGCGCGGCATAGATCTCCAGCAGCTCGCGGGCGAGGTCGCCGACGGCGCGCTGGACCCGACGCTTCGTCCGCTCCCACTCTGTGCCGCCGAGCCTGCTCAGCCCCGGCCGGGGACCGCCGCTGTACCGCGTGATGCGGCCGATCTGGTCGGCGGGCAGGAAGATCTTGTCGTCGCCGGCGAAGTCGAGCTGCAGGTACTCGCGGACGGCATCCCCGTACGCGCGCTGGGTCATCCCCGCGTAGCGGGCGATGCCGTGGTCGATGTGGACCACGTGGTCGCCCGGGGTGAGCCTGCCGATCAGGTCGCGGGTCACAACGCGCTTCGGATGGGCGAGGCGCCGCAGCCGAGTCCCGCCGAACAGCTCGCGGTCCGAGACGACGAGGAGGCGCGACGCCCGATGGCTCCATCCGGCCGACGGCGAGCCATGGACCACCGCCAGCGCGCCGGGATCCGGGACCGTTCGCAGCTCGGCGACCGGGGCGCTCGGCCGGCCGGCCTCGTCGAGCAGCTCGCCGACCCGGCTGGCCTGGTCGGTCGCGACGATCACGCGCCGGCCGCCGACCGCCAGCTCCACGAGCCAGCTGCCGATCCGCTCCGGGCGGCCGGGCAGCGGTGGCGCCGGGGCAAACCCGGCATCCCGCTCGGCCTGCTCGTCGAGCCGCTCTGCGGCCCGAGCGTCGAGCGCCGCGAGCGCGCTCACCGCCTCGTACGGGAACGGCCATCCTGACGGCAGCTCACCCGCCTCCACCAGGCCGTCGCGGCGCGTCCGGGCGTGCTCGTCGAGGCCCTCGGCCACCGCGCTCAGCTCGTCGGGGTCTGTGAGGACGAGGTGCGCGCCCGACGGCAGGTGCTGGAGCGTGGGACCGGCGGTGAGCAGCGCCGCCCAGGTTTCGGCCGCCTCGCCGAGGTCGCCCTGCTCGAGACGCGCGAGGTCCTCGGCGAGCGTGACCGAGGCGCCGACCCCGTCCGGCGCTCGGGCGCCGAGGCCCTTCCACCCGGCGTCCGGCAGGAATTCGCTCGCGGGCAGCAGCGTCGCGCGCTCGAGCCTGCGGCGCGACGCCTGGGTCATCGCGTCGAAGGCGCGGATCGAGTCGATCTCGTCCCCCCACAGCTCGATCCGCAGCGGCTCCGACGCGCCCGGTGGCCAGACGTCGACCAGGCCGCCGCGGTGCGCGAACTCGCCGATCCCCGTCACCTCGACGACGGGCTCGTAGCCGCCGGCCACGAGCCGCGCGAGGAGCTCGCGCTGCGCCACCCGCTCGCCCGCGGCGATCGCCACCCGGGCGGCCGCCAGCCGCGTCGGCGAGAGGGTCCGCTGGACGAGCGCCAGCAGCGGTGCGACCACGACCAACCCCGCCTCCCCGTCGGCGAGGCGCGACAGGACGAGCAGCCGCTCCCCCGACTCGTCGTGCTCGGGGAGCGCGCGCTCGAGCGGGAGCGCCGCCCGCTCGGCGAGGACGCCCACGTGCGCGGGAGAGACGAACGCGGCCACGTCGTCGGCAAGGCGGTGCGCCTCCTCGTCGTCGCGCACCACCACCACGACCGGCCGGGCGCGGGGAAGCCGAGCGCGCCGAGCCGCGACGTAGACGGCCCTGGCCGCGGCCGGCACGCGGAGCGGGGCGCCGGCGACCGGCGGCAGCTCCTCGGCAAGCAGCCCCGGGATCGCCCCCAGGCGGCGGTCGACCGCGTGCCGGTGCGCCTGCGGCGGGGCGTCGGTCCTCCCGTCGGCGCGGGGGCGAGGCGCGACGCCGGTGCCGGTGTCGATCGCCACTCTCCGCCTGCCGTCCGTCAGACCGTGGCCAGGTCGAGGCCATTGAAGCGGTTCATCGCCGCCTCCAGGCCGTCGCGCAGCCACACCTCGACGGCGTCGGCCGCGGTCCTGACCGCCTCCTCGGCGAGCTCCCGCTCCCACGGCTTGAACGTCGACAGCACGTGGTTGACGGTGTCCCCGCCCCGTCCGATCCCGATCCGCAGACGCGGGAACTCGTCGCTCCCCAGCGCGGCGATGATGTCGCGCACCCCGTTGTGTCCGCCGGCCGACCCGCCGCCTCGCAGGCGGATCCTGCCGAGCGGCAGGTCGGCGTCGTCGTAGACGACCAGAAGGTCGAGCGCCGGCTCGGCATCCGTGTGGCGCAGCGCCGAGCGGAGCGGCCCTCCGGATGCGTTCATGTACCGCATCGGCTTCACCAGGAGGACACGCCCGATCGGCTCCGACAGCCGGTGCTCGAGGACGGCGGCGTCGTCCCGAACGCGGCCGCGCCCCGTCAGGCCCCACCGGTCGGCGAGCAGATCCACGACCCGGAAGCCGACGTTGTGGCGCGTCGTGCGGTAGCGCTCGCCGGGGTTCCCCAGCCCGCAGATCACCTTCATCGACCGGCGATGGTAGACAATCGACAGCATGGGCCGACCCTCGCCGCTCCGTCGGGCCGCCGTGCTGCTGCCGCTCGCCCTGGGGCTCGTGGCGGCCGGCTGCGCGATGCCGCCGGGCGACGCTCGGGTCGCCGGACAGACGCCGACGATCCCGGAGTGCGCAAAGGCCGGCCGCTTCGCGTTCGCCGGGCAGGCGTCGCTCGCCGAGCTGGGCCTCGGCGGCCTCGGCGGCTTCGGCGGCGCGGAGGCGGCGCGCCCGGCCCGGATCTGGGTCACCGCCGATCCCGTGAGTCTCATCGGCCCGGTCGCGCCGCCGGGCATCGACGAGCCCCCACCCCGGCGGGTCTTCTGCGCCGAGTGGGCCGACGGCAGCGCAGTGATGGGCGAGGTGCCCGACGGCTGGGAACCGCCGGCGGCGATACCGCTCGATGCCGCTGACGGGCAGGCCGCAGGGCCCTCTCCGCTGCTGCTGCTCCTGCTGGCGGCGCTGGCCATCGGCGGCGTGAGCCTGCTGGCCTTCCGCGGCGCGGATCGTTGAGCGTCGCCGACGTCGCCGTCGTCGGCGGGGGGATCATCGGCTGCTCGATCGCCGCCTTCCTCGCCGAGGCCGGCGCAACGGTCACGCTCGTCGAGGGCTCGGCGGTCGGGGCCGGCGCCTCCGGCCGGAATTCCGGCGCAGTACAGCACCCGTTCGACCCCGTGCTCGCCGCGCTCCACCGCGAGACGCTCGAGATCTACCGGGACCTCGCGCTCCGCAGCGAAACCTTCCGCTTCCCGAGCGAGCCGGCGGGTCTCCTGCTGCTCACCGACGACGGCGATGCCGCCCTGCGCCGCGCCGCGGAGCTGGCGCGCGACGAGCCGGCCCTGGACGCCACCGTGCTCGACGCCGATGCGCTCGCCGTGGCCGAGCCCATCCTGGCCGGCGGGCTGACCGCCGTCCGCCTCGCCACCGGCTTCCCGATCCCGCCCGACGCCGCGACGGGGGCGATGGCGCAGCGCGCGCGCCGGGCGGGAGCCGACCTGATCGTCGGGGCGCGGGCGCGCCCGGCGGTCCGCGGCGACCGGTCCGAGGGGCTCCGGCTCGCCGACGGAACGTTCCGCGCGGCGGACGCGGTCGTCGTCGCCGCCGGCCCATGGACGGCGCAGCTCATCGACCCCGGCGGCGCCTGGCGACCGATGGCGCCGACCCACGGCGTGACGGTGCAGGTCGCGCTCGCCACGCCGGCACGCCACGTCCTCGAGGAGGGCGTCGTGCACACGGTGAACCGCCCGGTCGAGGCGCCACCCGAGGCGGCGGACGAGTGGCGCGCGCCGGCGAGCCTGTTCAGCCTGGTGAGCGTCGGCCCCATCAGCACGGTCGGCTCGACGTTCGTCCCGGTTCCGCCCGACCCGGAGCGGACCGCGCCCGTCCTCGTCGGGCGCGGCTCGCGATTCGTCCCCGCGCTCGCCTCGGCGCCGATCCTCGACGCACGCGTATGCGCCCGTCCCCAGTCGGTCGACGGGCGAGCCTTCCTGGGCCCCGTTCCCGGGATCGCCGGACTGTGGGTGTGCGCCGGGCACGGTCCGTGGGGCGTGTCGACCGGGCCCGCCTCGGGCCGCATGCTCGCCGACGCGATCCTGGAGGGCGCCGAAGGGGCGATCCCGCCGCCGCTCCGCGTCGATCGGACGTTCGGATGGTGAACCGTGCGCTCCTCATGCACTCTGCACAAAGAGCGCGGCACAAATCATCGGTCTGGGTCGTGGCAGGCAGCGGCGTGAATCTTTAGGCTTCCCGCACAACCGCGCCCCGACCCGACGAGGCGCCCGAGAGGGAGGACCGATGCCCGGAGCACCCGCCGTCGACTCTGGAGACACCGCCTGGCTGCTCATCAGCGCCGCGCTGGTCATGCTCATGACCCCGGGCCTGGCGTTCTTCTACGGCGGCCTCGTGCGCCGAAAGAACGTGCTGAGCACCATCATGCACAGCCTCTTCATCCTCGGCCTGGTCAGCGTCGGCTGGGTGCTGTGGGGCTACACGCTGGCGTTCGGCCCGGACACCGGGCTGGGGCTGGTCGGTGGGCTCGATTGGCTGGGCCTCGAGGGCGTCGGCATCGAGCCGCACGACACGTACGCGCCCACGACCCCGCACCTCGCCTTCATGGCGTTCCAGATGATGTTCGCGATCATCACGCCCGCGCTCATCACCGGCGCCTTCGCCGAGCGCAAGCGGTTCAAGGCCTTCGTCCTGTTCGCCCTGGCCTGGTCGACGTTCGTGTACGCGCCCATCGCGCACTGGGTCTGGTCCCCGAACGGGTGGCTGTTCGGGCTCGGCGTGCTCGACTTCGCGGGCGGGACGGTGGTCCACCTCTCGAGCGGGGTCAGCGCGCTGGTCGCGGCGCTGATCGTCGGGCGGCGTATGGGCGTCGTGCGCGAGACGCAGCCGCACGACGTCACGATGACCGTGCTCGGGACCGCGATGCTGTGGTTCGGCTGGTTCGGGTTCAACGCCGGCAGCGCCCTCGGCGCCAACGGCGTGGCCGCGCTCGCGCTCGTGACCACCAACACGGCCGCCGCGACGGCCGCGATCACGTGGGTCACGCTCTCGTGGCTCCACCGCGGCACGCCGAGCGTGCTCGGCGCGGCGCTCGGTGCGGTGGCGGGCCTCGTCGCGATCACCCCGGCCGCCGGCTACGTCGCGCCCGCCGCGTCGATCCTGATCGGCGCGGGCGTGGCGGGCGTCTGCTACGCCGCGGCCCAGCTGCGGCTCCGATCGCGGGTCGACGACACGCTCGACGTCTTCGCCATCCACGGCGTGGGGGGCGCGTTCGGCGCCGTGGCGACTGGCGTCTTCGCGAGCACCGCCGTGAACCCCGCCGGACGCGACGGCCTGCTCGCCGGCGCACCGGCACAGGTCGCGCTGCAGCTCCTCGCCACCGGGGCCGTGGCGCTCTACGCCGCTGCCGCCACGGCGGTGATCCTCGTCGTCGTCAATGCGCTCGTCCGGATTCGCGTGCCGAGCTCCGCGGAGGAGGCCGGCCTCGACCTCGCCCAGCACGGCGAGGCCGCCTACCAGCTCTGACCCATCTCAGCAGGGAGGTTCGTACCCCGATGGTGATCGCAGCCCTTCTCGTCTTCGCGGCCCTGCTCGCCGCCTGGATCGTCGCCCCGCCGGAGCTCGGCGACGTCCCGGAGCGGGCAGCCGGCGAGCCGGAGCCCCTCGCGCAGGTCGCCTGACGGCCTACCGCCTCTGGGTGGTCAGGCGCCGCTCGAGACGGCGTGCCCGGCGCGGTCGAAGAGCGAGCCGGGCCGCCACTTCACCTCGCGATGACGCCGGTGCAGCGAGGCGAGGACCCGGCGCTCGACTGCGCGCATCTCCTCCTCGTCCGCGAGCTCGGCGTGGTCGTGGCCGAGCAGGTGGAGCGTCCCGTGGATGGCGAGCAGCACGACCTCCTCGACCACGCTCCAGCCACCCTCGGCGGCCTGGCGCACCGCCTGGTCCAGATCGACCACCACGTCGCCGAGCAGCAGCGGACGCCCGGGCGATCCGAAGGGGGCCAGCGGGCCGGCGCCGTCGTCGTCGGCGAGGTGAGAGCGGCCGTCCTCGACCTCCCACTCGTGCAGCGGAAAGCCCAGGACGTCCGTCGGCCCGCGCTCGCCCATGTGGTCGAAGTTGAGCCGCTGCATCTCGCCGTCGGCGCACAGCGTCAGCTCCACCTCCACGTCGCGGCCGTTGCCGAGCGCCGCCCGCGCCGCCTCGGCGATCGCCGCCTCGAACAGCGCGACGGCGCCGTCAGGGTCGAGAGGCTCGACCGCTGCCGCGAGCCGCTCGCGCCCGACGTGGTCGTGGACGGTGACCGTGCAGGCCATGGGCGGCCATCGTAGTCCGCGACGACGACCGCGCTCAAGGTGCCCCTACGCGCCGCCGGCCTCGCGTCGGTCGAGCGGGACGACGTTGTCGGGGTACTTGATGCGCTGGTGGTACATGCCCAGCAGCTGCTGGACGAAGGCCTCCTTGATGTCGGCGATGTTCTTGAGGGTGAGCTCCGCGTCGTCGAGCTGGCCATCCTCGACCCGGGCCTCGACGATTCGCTCGACCATCGCCCGGATGCTCGCCTCGTCCTTGGAGTCGAGCGAGCGGACCGAGGCCTCCACCCCGTCGGCGAGCATCAAGATCGCCGCCTCTCGGCTCTGCGGCGTCGGCCCCGGGTAGCGGAACGCGTCGCGGTTCACCACGGCCGCGTTCCCCCCCGCCTCGCTGATCGCCTTTCCGTAGAAGAAGCTCATGACGCTCGTCCCGTGATGCTGGGGGATGAAGGCCGTGATCTGCACGGGCAGGCGGTGCTCGTACGCCAGGTCGATCCCGTCGCGGATGTGGGCGCCGATGATCCGCGCGCTCGTCTCCGCGCTGAGCTCGTCGTGGATGTTCCGGCCGCCGGCCTGGTTCTCGACGAAGGCCAGCGGGTTCCGCATCTTGCCGATGTCGTGGTAGTAGGCGGCCACGCGGGCGAGGAGCGGATCGGCGCCGATCGTCTCCGCGGCGCGCTCCGCGAGGTTGCCGACCATGACGCTGTGGTGGTACGTGCCGGGTGTGTCGAGCAGGAGACGGCGGAGCAGACGACTCGAGGGGTTGGCCAGCTCGAGGAGCTGGAAGACCGTCATGATCCCGAACAGGTTGCCGAGCACCGCGAAGCTGCCGACCGCGCCGAACACCGACAGCATGGCATTCGCCAGGGCGCCCAGCAGCAGCGGAAGGAGCGACGTCGGATCGCGGCTCTCGAACAGCGCGAAGGCCAGCAGGACGACCACGTTCGAGACGGACAGGTAGCCACCGGCCCGGATGAAGACGTTGAGCCGCTCGGCGCGCGCGATCGCGAGCAGCGAGGTGATTCCGCCGGCGAGGACGTAGACCGCCGGCTCGAGCCCGTCCCGCGTGACGAGCCCGGCCACCACCGCCACGGCCACGGCCATCGCCGCGCCCGCTTGCGAGCCGAGCAGGATGCCGATCAACATCACCGTCGCCGAGGTCGGCACGACGAAGATCCACAGCGCCCGATCGGCCGCGATGCGCAGCGCCACGGCGGTCACCAGCAGGGCGAGCACGAAGAGCAGCAGCGAACGGCCGCGGTGCCAGATCCGCGGCTCGAAGCGCCACAGGAACGCGGCGAGCAGGACGACGAGGGTCGTCGCCGCGAGCGCACGGCCGAGCAGGCGGTCGAGGTCGGGAGTGGGACTCGTGAGCCCGAGCGCCTCGAGCTCCTCGAGGTCGAGCTCCTCGACGATCTGTCCCTCGGCGACGACGACGTCGCCCTCGCGGATGTCGACCAGCACCGGCTCGACCTGCTGTCGCCGCGCCTCGCGCGCGTGCTCGGTGGCCTGCGCGTCGACTTCGCGGTTGGCGCGCACCTGGCTGGCGGCGAGGTCGCCGGCGATCTCGCGGTCCGGCTGCTCGAGCGCGGTCGTCACCCGGTTGCGAACGGTGTCGCGAACCTCGGCGATCCGATCCTCCTCGACGTCGCCCGACTGGGCCGCCTCGAGCACCGTGCGTCCGGCGGCGGAGACGGACGCCCACGCGTCCGGAGTCATCCCGGCGACGCGCGCCGCCTGCTCCATCGACAGGATCGGCGCGATGCGCCCGACCGCTAGGGCCGCCTCCTCCTGGGTGAGGTCACCGGCCGCGCGCCGCTCGACGATGCGCTCGATGCGCAGCGACGTGACGTTGTACGCGCGCAGTCGCGCGTCGAGGATGTCCCCGGGGGGCGCCACGTCGACGTACACCTGCGGCTCTGCCTCGGCCGCGTCGTCGCGCGCCTCCTCGGTCTGGGAGGCCGACAGGAAGCTGGCGCTGCGCGGCGCGCGGATCTCCTGCGGCGCCTCGTCGCCGAGGGCGAGGCGCACCTGCCCGGGCACGATCGTCAGGCCGAGCACCGCCGTGAGCGCCAGTGACACCAACGCGACCACGCCGATCGCGCGCAGCAGACGGGGCGAGGGATGGAGAAGCTCTCGATCGAGCGTGCGTGGCGTGAACATCTCTCAGCCGCCACGCTCGGAGAGGCGCCGGCGGACGGCCTCGCTCACGGCTCTGCCATCGGCTCGCCCCTTCGTGCGGGGCACCAGCCAGCCCATCACCCGTCCCAGATCCGCCGGACCCGAGGCCCCGGTCGCCTCGATCGCCTCGGTGGCCAGCGCCTCGAGCTCCCCGGCCGAGAGCTGGCGGGGCAGGAACTCGCTCAGGATCTCGACCTCCGCCAGCTCGGCCTCGGCGCGGTCGTCGCGGCCCGCGCCCCGGTAGAGCTCGATGCTCTCGCGGCGCTGTTTCACCTGGCGGGTCAGGACGTCCACCATGTCG
This sequence comes from Candidatus Limnocylindria bacterium, assembly GCA_036258775.1. Taxonomy (GTDB): domain Bacteria; phylum Chloroflexota; class Limnocylindria; order QHBO01; family QHBO01; genus DATADA01. Next base: position 9,808 of record DATADA010000189.1, read on the forward strand.
TCGTCGGTCACCTCCCGGCCCAGCTCGATGCGCCGGTTCGTGGCGGCGGCCATCGCCATGCGCAGCGTCGAGGTCCGCGGGCGGTCACCGGCGCGCATCGCGTCGCGCATGGCCGACTCGATCCGGGCCAGGAGCGTCATGGGCGCTCGGCGACGGGCGTCATCGGTCTGCTGGGTCCTCCGTCGCGCCCGATTCGGTTGGGAGGAGGCGTCTGGCCTACGCGCGGGAGGAAACCTTGCGCTTCTTGGCTTCCTTGCGCTTCCGCTTCACGCTGGGCTTCTCGTAGTGCTCGCGCCGTCGCGCCTCAGCCAAGATCCCGGACTGCTGGATCTTCTTGTTGAAGCGGCGCAGCGCGCTCTCGAACGTCTCGTTCTCGCCCACGCGGACTTCTGCCAAACGGCTCGACCTCCCTTCCGCTCATGAGTCGCGCGGGGCAACAGTGCGTTCGGCAGCCCGGCGCGCAAGCCGCGGCAGTCTAGCGCGGGCGTCCGCGACGGGTCAATCAGCCCTGGGTCAGCCCGGCGGCCAGCCGAGCGAGCGTCCGCCGAGCAGGTGGAGGTGGAGGTGCGGCACGCTCTGGCCGGCGGCCGGCCCGACGTTGGTCACGACCCGGTACCCGTCGTCGAGACGCTCGTCGCGAGCCACGCGGCGGAGGCCGTCGAAGAGCGCCGCCAGCAGCTCGCCGTCGTCGGGGCCCAGCTCGTCGACGCTGGCCACGTGCCGGCGGGGTATGGCGAGGACGTGCGTCGGCGCGCGCGGGTTGATGTCTCGGAAGCACACGATCCGTTCGTCAACGAGGACGATGTCGGCCGGGACCTCGCCCCGCACGATCCGGCAGAAGAGGCAGTCGGGCGGCGTCTCGGAGTGTGCGTCGGGAGTCGTCTCGGCCACGGACCGCAAGGCTAGGCGAAGTCGCCGGTGCGCGACAACACGACCGCCGCGGCGGCGACCGCCACGGTCTCGCTGCGGAGGATCCGCGGTCCGAGCCCGGCGAGCCGCGCGCCCGAGCCGACCGCGGCGGCCAGCTCGCTCGGCACCCAGCCACCCTCGGGCCCGATGGCGAGGGCGCCCGGCGGCTCCCGGGCGGCCAGCTCACCGAGGCCAGCCGCCTCGTGCCGCTCGGCGAGCATCACCGTCGTCGGCCATGGGATGTCGGCCACCGACACCGGCTCGGCGACGGGCGGCACCGCGCCGCGCTCCGACTGCTCCGCCGCCTCCCGCGCGATCGCGCGCAGCCGCTCCAGCCGGCGTGCCGAGAGGTCGCGCGCCACGCAGCGCTCGCTGACGACGAGCCTGAAGGCGGCGACGCCCACCTCCGTGCCGTGCTCGATGACCTGCGCGAGGTGGTCGCCCTTGAGCAGCGCCTGCCAGACGACGAGCCGATGCCGCGGCTCGCCGCGAGACACACGGCGCTCGATGGGGACGCACCCGGCTCCCTCGAGGCGGCAGCGCGTCTCGTGTCCGTCCCCCTCGAGCACGATCAGCTCCGCTCCATCCCGGAGGCGCAGGACGCGGCGCACCTGGTGCTCGATCTCGCCGGGGAGCGCGAACCGGGGAGCGGCGACGGTGCCGCGCGGGACGAAGAACCGCGGCGCGGCGCTCAAGCCGCACGCTGGAGCCGGAGGGCGACCCACTCCCCGTCGTCGCTCGAGTGCCGCTCGCGGAGCGCGAACCCAGCGGCCGCGAGCGCGTCGCGCACCTCGCCCTCGCGCGGGGCGATGATCCCCGACGCGAGCAGGTCCGCGCCGGGTGCGGCATGGGCGGCGAGGCGTCCGGCCAGCCCGACGAGCAGCGACGCCACCAGGTTGGCGAGCACCAGCCCGAACCGCTCCCCCGCGCGCTCGGGCAGCGTCCCGTGGACGACCTCCACCCGTTCATGGACGCCGTTGCGCTCCGCGTTGCGCGCGGTGGCCTCGACGGCGACCGGATCGGTGTCGTAGGCGAGCGCGGACGAGGCACCGAGCCGCAGCGCGGCGAGCGCCAGGATGCCGCTTCCCGAGCCGACGTCGAGCACCCGTCCCGAGACTCCGTCGCCGCCCGCCAGCCGGTCCAGCAGCGCCAGGCAGCCTCGTGTCGTCGGATGGAGCCCGGTCCCGAAGGCCATCCCCGGATCGATCCGCAGCTGCACGTCCCCGGGGCGCCTCGGCTCGTCGAGCCACGACGGCACGACGACGATGCGCCCGATCCGCTGCGCGACGTATCCGTCGCGCCAGGCGTGGGCCCAATCGCGCTCATCGACCGGACGGACGCGCAGCGTGTCCACGGCCCCCAGCCCGAACGCCTGCAGATGCCAGAGGGCTCGCTCGATGCTCTCCACGGTGCCCGCGGCGGCCGGGCCGTCCGGGACGTGGGCGCTCACCTCGTAGGGAGCCGACGGGTCCTCGCGGAGCGTCTGCTCGTCCGCGGGATCGGCGCGCAGCCGGGTCGGGCGCACCACCGTCCCGGCGACGTGGCGGCCGAGGACCTCGCTGACCGCCTCGACCGCCTCGACGTCGCACCGAACGCTCAGCTCCAGCCAGCGGGCGGACGCCATGGGCGGGACCGGATCGGTCCCCGGTGCACCTCGGCCCATCGGCCTCAGGTGAAGAGGTCGCGGATCCGGTCGAAGATCCCCGGTCCGCCCTTCGGCAGCGTCGCCGGTGCGGAGACCTCGCCGAGCTGCCGCAGCAGCTCCCGCTCACGCTTGCTGAGCCTGGAGGGGACGACGACGTTCGTGATGACGTGCAGATCGCCGCGCCCCGAGCCGCGCAGGCGCGGCACGCCGAGGCCGCGAAGGCGAATCTCCTCGCCGCTCTGCGTGCCGGGCGGGATCTCGACCTCCTCGCTGCCCTCGACCGTCGGCACCTCCACCTTCGTGCCGAGCGCGGCCTGCGGGAAGGTGAGCGGAAGCTCGTAGTACAGCTCGGCCCCGCGCCTGACCAGCTGCGGGTGGTCGCGCACGGTCACCACCACGTACAGGTCGCCGGCGGGGCCGCCGCGCGGCCCGGCCTCGCCCTGCCCCTCCAGGGCGATCCGCTGCCCCGAGTCGATGCCGGCCGGGACCGTGACGCTCAGGCGCCTCTCCTCCCGTACGCGCCCCTCGCCGGCGCACGTGCGGCACGGGCTGGAGATGATCCGACCCTCCCCGCTGCAGCGCGGGCAGGTGACGATGTTCACCATCTGGCCGAGGATCGTCTGGGCGACCCGCCGCTTCTCCCCGCTGCCGCCGCACTCGGGGCAGGTCTCGGCCTCGGCGCCCGGCTCCGCGCCGCTCCCGTCGCAGGTCGCGCAGCGCACCAGCGTCGGGAAGCGAATCTCCTTCGTGACTCCGAACACGGCCTCGGCGAACTCGATGGTGAGGTCGTAGCGCAGATCGGACCCCGGCACCACCCGGCGTCGGCGGCGGGCACCGGCGGGCGAGCCACCGAAGAAGGCGTCGAAGATGTCACCGAACGGCCCGAAGCCGCCGCCGAAGCCCTCCCATCCGCCGGTGCTCGCGCCGTCGACGCCGCCGTGGCCGAACATGTCGTACGCGGCGCGCCGCTGCCGGTCCGAGAGGACACGGTACGCCTCGTTCAGCTCCTTGAAGCGCTCCTCGGCGCCGGGGCTCTTGTCGACGTCGGGGTGCTGCCGCTGAGCGAGCCGCCGGAAGGCGCGCTTGATCTCCTCGTCGCTCGCATCACGGGCGACACCCAGGACATCGTAGTAGTCGCGCTTCACCGCCATCGGCGGGGATTATACGGATTGGCACTCTCGTGCAGAGAGTGCCAAG
>DATADA010000190.1:0-1917 GCA_036258775.1 Candidatus Limnocylindria bacterium
CCGGCGTTGTTGCCGCCGCCGTAGCGGATGACCAGATCGGCATCGGCGGCGAGATAGTCGACGACGCGGCCCTTCCCCTCGTCGCCCCACTGGGCACCGACCACGGCGGTCACGGACATGCGAGCCGCAATGCTAGCCCGACGCCGCGCCGATCCTCATGCGCCGTCGCCGACCATCCACAGCCACTCGCGCAGCGTGAGCCCGGACTGGACCACCGCCCTCGCGCGGTCGCGGCCGAGGTAGCGGTAGTGCCACGGCTCGTAGTCGTAGCAGACCGTGCTGAACCGGCCCTTCGGGTAGCTCATCACGAACCCGTACTTGTGCGCGTTCGCCGCCATCCAGGCGCCCGCGGGGGTGGTCGCCCAGTCGGCGTACTCCCACGGCGGCAGACCGCCCTGCGTGGTGAAGTCGAGCGTCGTACCCAGCTGGTGCTCGGAGTGCCCGGCCCGCGCGCTGGTCCGGAGCGCCTGCTCGTAGCCGCCGACGCTGACCCAGTAGTCGAAGGTCGCCTTCTGCTGGTCCCAGCTGCGGAAGCCGCTGGCGACCTGGATCGGGCGGCCGGCCGCACGCGCCGCTGCGGCGAGCGCCTTGAGGTCCGCCGCGATGTGCGACCGCACCGGGTACCCGCCGTTCAGGCCGGCCGACGATGTGTCGACCATGTCGCCGGGGTGGTAGTCGCGCCCGATCATGTAGATCGTGTCGAGCAGCGTGCGGTGCCAGTCGCCGTATGCGCGGAACTTCGTCAGCACGTCGGTGTAGCGGCAGGCGGGCAGGGGCGGAAGGTCGCCGAGCGCGACGCGCAGGTCGAACGTCACGCGGTCGCGGACGGATACGGGGCCGCCGACGATCGCCAGCCGCGTCGGGAGGAGGCGCCTCGCCTCGTCGCGAACCGCCGTTGGCAGCCGGTCGCTGGGGACGAGCAGCAGCGAGGCGCCGGCCCGGGCCGCCGCCGGCACCGCCGTCAACGCGTCCGGGTAGTTCTGTCCGTTGGCCACGTAGAGCGCGGCCGCGCCGTTCGGGTACGCGGAGCGGGAGACGCCGACCGCCACGTCGTAGCGATCCCGCCCGCCGATCCTCGTCACCTGGCCGCTGGTGGCATAGGCGCGCAGCGCCGACACCACGCCGTCGGAGACCGATCCCGGCCCGCCGAGGACGACGATCCTCCCGGGCCGCAGCCGGCGCAGCTCGGTGGCGGTCGACGAAGGGATGCCGCCACCGCGCACGAGCAGGATCGAGGTGCCGGCGCGACCGGCACCCACCCCGCCGGACAGGGCGTCCGGAAAGTTCTCGCCGGTCGCCACGTAGACGACCGCGACGCCCGCCGGCACGTATGCCTGGCTGACCGCGGCGGCAAGCCCGTATCGATCTGCCGCGCTGATGCGCTGGACGCCGCCGCCGGTCTGGTACGCGCCGAGGTTGGCCGCGACCGTGCCGGAGACGGAGGCCGTCCCGCCAAGGATGATGATCCGGTTCGGCGCCAGCCGACGCAGCTCGTCGGCGGTCGGTGCGGGGATGTCGCCGCTGCGGACGAGCAGGATCGGCACGCCCATCCGGGCGGCGATGGGCCCCCCGGCGAGGGCGTCGGGGAAGTTCTGCCCGGTCGCCACGAACACGGCCGGCACCCCAGGCGCGAAGTGGGCGCGGCTGATGGCGGCGGCGACGCCGTACCGATCGGTTCCGCCGGTGATCCGCGTGACGGCGACGTCGGCGGCACGAGCCGGGGAAACGCCGATCGAGCCGATCGGCGTCTGGACCGGTGCGACCGATGTCCAGGCCACCACGAGGGAGGCGAGGAGCAGGGCTCGGGAGACGATCTTGGTGTGCATGACGTGAGCCATGCTCCGGCCGGCGCAAGACCGGAGCGTCGGCGGAATGTCCTGATCCCGGATACGACGAGCGCCCCCCCGCGGGGCGGCG
>DATADA010000191.1:0-1836 GCA_036258775.1 Candidatus Limnocylindria bacterium
TTAGCTGGACGCAGATGTCGTATCGGGCGGTGCCGGCCGATCCTCCGTGATCATCTCGACGCGACGAAAGCCGCCGCCGTTCGCATCGGTCGCATGACTCTGATTACGCACAGAAGCAGGGGCACTGTTGCAAAAACTGGCCGCGGGCGCGTGATGCCCTGACCTGGCCGGTCGGTTCAGGCGTAGAGGCCGAACAGGCGGTTGATGAAGGCCACCTCGGTCCCACCGCCGACGGGGTCAAGGCATCTTCTTGCTGGAAAAGCGGGGCTGGGATGCCGGGGCTGAGTGGGTGATCGAGGCCTCGTACTCGGCATCGAGATCCTTGCGGACGGCGTCGAGCTGACGCAGTTCGAACTCGGTGACGCGCAGACCCCGCCAGCGCTCGGCGACGCGGATGAGCGCGCCGTACATCAGCTTGAGCACGGCCTTCTCGCCGAAGGCGTTCGGGACGATCTTGAGCCGCCGCCGCTCCTCGGCGAACAGCCGCTCCAGCAGGTTCGTCGTCCGCGTCGCCCGGCGGTGGGTCACCGGGAGCCGCAGGTGGGCGATGCACGCCTCGAAGTCGTCGTCGAAGCGCCGCACGGCGTTGGTCAGGGTCGCGCCGTAGTCGGCGAGGAGGCCGGCCCTGAGCTCGCGGGCGATGGCCCGCGACGGCGCCTGGTAGCAGGCCGTCACCCGGGCCTTGAACTCGGGCCACAGGTCCGCCGGGACCTTGACCGCGAGGTTCCGCATCCGGTGCGCGAGGCAGCGCTGGCGGGCCGAGCGCGGGAAGCACTCCTCGATCGCGCGGATGACGCCGGGCGCACCGTCCGAGACGACCAGGAGCGGATCGCCGAGCCCGCGGGCGCGTAGGTCCTGGAAGAACGACCGCACGGTCTCGACGTCCTCCTTCGAGCCGCCCATCAGGTGGAGCAGGACCTTCTGCCCGGTCCGGCCCACGCCCCAGGCCGCCAGGACCGGCTCGCGCGGCTGGCCGGGCCGCAGCCGCTCGGCGATCCCGTCGACGAACAGGTAGGCGATCTCGAACTCGGCCAAGTCGCGGCGCGTGAAGGCCTCGTACTCCGCCCACAGCCGCTCCGTGATCTCGCTCACCGCCGCCCGGCTCACCAGGCGCCGGCCGGCGTCGTCGGTGAACGCGTCCTCGATGTCCCGCGTCGACAGCCCGCGCGCGAACAGCTCGATGGCGAGATCCTCCAGGGCCTCGGTGCGGCCGGCGAGGTTCGCCCGGATCGCCGAGGCGAACGGCTCGGCCGTGGCGCGCACCTGCGGCGCTGAGAACATCACCATCCCCTCCGCCGTCTTCATGCGGCCGGTCCGGTAGCCGTTGCGGTAGCCCGCCGGCGCGCCGGCGCCGCGCTCATAGCGTTCCCGCCCGAGCGCATCGCGGACCTCCGCCTCCAGCGCCTCCTCCAGGATCAGCCGGGCGGCGAGCCGGACCAGGTCCGACCGCTCCGCGCCCGTGCCGAGCCTGCCGTCGATCAGCGCCCGAAGGCGCTCGCGCGTCATCTCCGTCGCCGCTACTCTTTGGGTCATGGGATGCTCCCTGGGGCTCCGGCGGCAACCGGTCGCCCGTTCTCCTGCGGTCACTCAGGCAGGGTGCATCCCAAGCCCATTTTCCAGCAATCCTATGCCTTCACCGTCGTCGCGTGCTCTACACGGCTGGGCTCCGTTCCAGTTCTCGGTTGCCGTGGCCGGCAAGGAGCTTCGCCGCCTCGACGGCGCGCTCCACGTTGAGCTAGGATGGTCACGCGTCGGCGCCGCCCGACGCGTAGTCGCTCCGACGTCCACAGTGGCCGGGGTACCATGCGGCTCGGTGGTCGCAACCAGCGGCTGGCC
>DATADA010000192.1:0-5195 GCA_036258775.1 Candidatus Limnocylindria bacterium
CCCGGCGCGGTGGCGATCGTCGCCTGGGACGGTGCGCGCCTGGCGCTGGTCCGCCAGTGGCGGCACGCCGCCGGCCGGCCGCTGCTCGAGATCCCGGCCGGAACGCTTGATCCGGGCGAAGAGCCGCTCGCCACCGCGCGCCGCGAGCTGGCCGAGGAGTGCGGCCTCTCCGCGGCCCGCTGGCTGACCGGGCCTCGCTTCTTCACCGCTCCGGGCTTCTGTACCGAGCTGATGCACCTCTTCCTCGCCACCGACCTGTCCGCGGCCGACGGGTCCACGGAGGACGACGAGGAGATCGAGCTCGAATGGCGGACGCTCGCCGACGCACGGGCGGCGGTCAACTCCGGCGACGTCGCCGACGCGAAGACGATCGCGGGCATCCTCTGGTTCGCAGGCCGCGCGCCGCTCGCCTGACGGCGCGACCGGATCGCGGCAACCCGGGGCGCGCCGACCGGCACGCGGCTTGCCTTCGGGCCGACCCGATGCCCGCATCGACCGCCGCCGGCGAGGACCGGCGCAGAACGCAACGTGCCGAGGCGCCGGTCGTCGTCGACCCGGAGCAGTCGGCCGCGGAAGCCGGGCTCGTCTACGTCGACGACACGCGGCCGGGCATCCGCCGACGGCGAGTCGGGAGAGGCTTCTCGTACGTGGACGAGGCGACCGGCCGGCCCGTGACGGATCGCGAGCGCCTGGCCTGGATCAGGCGCCTCGCAATCCCGCCAGCGTGGACGCAGGTGTGGATCTGCCCGAACCGCCGGGGGCACCTCCAGGCGACGGGGCGCGACGCGCGCGGGCGGAAGGTGTACCGCTACCACCCGCGCTGGCGCGACGTGCGCGACGAGGTGAAGTACGAGCGGATGCTCGCCTTCGCCCGCGCCCTGCCGGCGATCCGCCGCCGCGTGCAGGAGGATCTCGACCGCCCCGGCCTGCCGCGCGAGAAGGTCCTGGCGGCGGTGATCGACCTGCTCGAGCGGACGCGGATCCGAGTCGGGAACGAGGAGTACGCGCAGCAGAACCGCTCCTTCGGCCTCACCACGCTGCGGGACCGGCACGCGCGGATCCGGGGCGGGACGGTCACGTTCGTCTTCACCGGCAAGGCGGGGCGCAGGCACGAGGTGCCGCTCGCCGACCGCCGCCTGGCCCGCATCGTCGCGCGCTGCCAGGGGCTGCCCGGGCAGCAGCTCTTCCAGTACGTCGACGATGAGGGCGAGCGCCGGGCGGTGACCTCCGACGACGTCAACGCGTACCTCCGCGAGATCACCGGGCAGGAATTCACGGCGAAGGACTTCAGGACCTGGTCGGGGACGGTGCTGGCGGCCATGGCGCTCAAGGAGTTCAGCGAGGTCGACTCCGAGGCGCAGGCGAAGCGGAACGTCGTGCGCGCCATCGAGCGGGTCGCCGAGAAGCTCGGCAACACGCCGGCGGTGAGCCGCTCGAGCTACGTCCACCCCGAGGTGATCAACGCGTACCTCGACGGCGACGTTGTGCGCGAGGCGCGCGAGGAGGCCGAGCGCCAGCTGAAGGACGAGCTGGCCGACCTGTCCGGCGAGGAGGCGGCGGTGCTGACCCTGCTGCGCGCCCGGCTCAAGGCCGAGGAGCGGCGCCGGCGACGCAGCGACCGGGCGCTCGGGGTCGGTCAGGCCGCCTCGAGCCGATCGAGGGCGCGCCGGTAGTCGTCGCTCTCGGGCTTCAGGAAGGCCGCCATCCACAGGTGGCGGCGCGCCGCGGCCCGGTCGCCGAGGCGCTGCAGCGACAGGCCCAGCCCGAAGTGGCAGTAGTGCTCCAGCGGATGGTGGTCGACGACCGCCCTGAAGCGCTCGGCGGCGAGGGCGTGAGCGCCCTGGTTGTAGTACGCGCGCCCGAGCGCCTCGAGGATCGACGCCTTGCCCGGCTCGAGCGCGCTGGCGCGCTCGAGCAGCACGGCCGCGGCGCCGGGGTGATGCTGCTCCAGCAGGCGCGAGCCGCGCTGGAACAGGTCGTACGCCGAGTCGCGTTCGCCGGGCGCCGGGGCGGGCCGTTGCATCGGGCCATGGTAGCCCATGAGCGGCGCCGCTCAGGGTCGCAGGTCGATCCGCTCCAGCCGGGTGTTGGCCGTTCGGCCGGGGATGCGGCCGCGCTTGGCGACAGGCCGGCCGTCGATCTCCTTGAGGTCACCGGTGAAGTCGATCGGGCTGGCCTTGCTGATCGAGCTCCCCACGGCGAACGAGTCGACCGGGGCGCCGGCGTCCCTGAAATAGCCGATGCGATCGGGATCGAGGCCGCCGGAGACGACGATCTTGACGTGGTCGTGGCCGGCGAGGTCCAGGCGCGCGCGCACCTCCTTGACGAGGTCCGGCGTCACGCGGCCACGCTCCGACGGCGTGTCCAGCCGGACGCCCCACAGGCGGTCGCGGAGCGCGTCGGCGACGCGCAGCGCCTCCTCCGCCTCGTCCTTGAAGGTGTCGACGAGCGCGATGCGCGGCACCTCCGGCTCGATGTGGCGGTCGAACGCCTCGACCGCGCGCACGGTGTCGCCGAAGATGAGGATCAGCGCGTGTGGCATCGTCCCGGTCGGAGCGAGCCCGGCCAGCCGGGCGCCGGCCGGCGTGCTGGCGCCGACCGTCCCGCCCACCACGCTGGCGTAGTCGAGCTGGTCGGCGACGGAGGGGTGCACGTGGCGGGCGCCGAAGTTGATGACCGGTATCGGGGCGGCGGCGTCGACGATCCGGCGCGCGGCCGTCGCCCACCCCGACGATTGGGCCAGGATCCCGAGGATGGCCGTCTCGTACAGCCCGAAGGCCGCATAGCGGGCGGTGATCCGCATCACCACCTCCTTGGGCGAGAACGGGTCGCCGTCGTGGAGCGACTCGACGATCGGCTCCGGGTCGTGGCGGCCCTCGGCGAAGATCTCCCGCAGGTAGCTGAGCGCCTCCTCCGCGCCGCACAGGATTCCGTCGCCTCGCGGAAAGACCTCCATGCTGACGACGGGATCGATGCCCTCCGCCGCCAGGATCCGGCGGGCGCGCTCGAAATAGACGTCGGCGGTGTCCCCGGACAGCACGTCGGCCGCCGGCTGGAAGCGCGAGCGGTGCGGCCGCTGACCCGTGACGGGCTGGGAGGTCATCGCGCGGCAGTGTACCGGCGCCTCCGGTACACCGCGATGACGGCCGCCGCGGCCGCGGCGACGAGGACGAGCGCACTCGCGATCCGGACCCAGCCCGCGGTCTCGGCACTGTCCATGACCGCGGTCGCCTCGCCGACGGCATCCATCCCGCCGGAGAGGTCGCCCTCGGCGAAGAGCCCCGCCGCGCGGCGGAGCAGGTCAGAGGGATCGGCTCCGCCCAGCATCCCGATGCGCTCGAGCGCCGACGGCGGGGCCGACGCCCGGCGGGAGGCCTCCCGGTAAGCGCTGACCACCCGCTCCACCGCCTCCAGTTCCACCCGGGAAGCGTTGCTTCCTCCGTCCTGCTCCCAGCTGACCCGCAGGCGCTCCGGCGCGGAGAGGCCGGCGTCCTCGATCCGCGCGAGGAGGGCATCCCTTCGCCGGAGCCACTCGGTCGCCTGCCGGATGGCGCGGTCGGCGGCGTCGAACTGCCACGCCTCGAGCGCGCGCCGGACGGGTCGCGGGGTCCCCCACTCGCCGGCCGCCTCCAGCAGCCGCCCGTAGTCCGCCCGGGCGTCGGCGCGGTCGGCGAGCAGCTGCGAGTCCTCCTCGTCGAAGACGACCGGCGCGTACACCGCCGAGACGTCCTGCCCGGCGATGGTCTCGAGCTGGTCGAGCAGCGTCCGGGAGTCGAGCGGCGTCGGCGTGGTGGCCGGCGGCTCCCCGGCGGTCAGCAGCGCATCGCCTTCGGTGACCGGGTCGTAGGCCGGGACTGCAGCCGCGGCGCGAGCCAGCGCGGTCACGAGCGCCTCGTCACCGATCTCGGCCGCCAGGCGGTCCATCACCTGCCAGGCGGCGGCGTGGCCGTACGCCTCCTGCTGTGGGGTGGCGTTCGGCGGCCAGGCCGAGAGCGCAAAGCGCGCCTCCCCCAGCTCGTCCATCCGTGCCGCCGGGTCGTAGGGCCGGTCGAGCTCGAGGGCGGCCGCCACCTCGCCGGCGGCGTGGGAGGCGAGCCCCTCGCGGATCCAGCGGTCCGCCGCGAGCTCGGGCGTCGCCCAGCGATGCGCGAGCTGGTGGAGCAGGGTGAAGGGCGGCTGATCGAATGCGACGCGGACGTCCCCCGGCGCGCCGCCCTCCTCCTCCCCGAAGCCGACCGATCGCGTCGGCGCCACCTCGCTGATCACCAGCGGCCCTGAGTCGGGGTAGCGCCCGAACCGCTCCTCCAGCAACGGCAGCGCGCGTGCGGCGAGCGCGAGCATGGCGCGCCCCCATTCCTCGTCGTCCTGCCAGGCCCGCACACGCACCTCGACCGTCGCGCCGGACAGGGGCACCGACTCGGTCAGGGTGGTGTACTGGGCATCCCTCGGGGTCGCGACCACGACCGCCGCCCAGCCCTCCGGCGCGGTGACCGGGCCGCTCCGCAGCTCGGTCGTGCCGTCCGCCACGGCCACGGTGAGCGGATCGCCATCCGACCGCGGCGAGTAGCCGGCCGGAAGCCGAACGGCGACGTCGCTGCGAGTGCCGAACCCCCACGCCGTGAACCGAACCGCGGAGGGACGGACGCGGAGCCCCGTCTCGCCGCCGTCGGGTAGCAGGTACTGGAGGCGGAACCGGGCGGACCGCTCGTAGCGGATCGCCGATCGAAGCCTGACCGTCGCGACGTTGACGGCCTGCGAGCCGCTGCCCTGGCGACGCAGCGAGACGCTGAGCGGCCCGCGGTCGTCCCGCGCGCTGACCTCGGCGGCTGCGTCGTGGACCGCGAGCGGGACCGACTCGAAGACGCTGAAGCCGCCCGCGGGGTTCGGCGTGCGGTTCGTGAAGGTCGCGTCGACGACCACCCGGATGCGCCGCTCCTCGGGCTCGAGGACGTACGTCGCGCGGGTGGCGATCTCATAGCCGGGCTCGGCCGCCGCCGCGGGGGCCGCGGCGTTCGGCAGCGCGCCGAACGCGGCCGCGCCGGGGACCGCCGGGCAGGCGAGGGCGCGTTCGGCGCCCTCCCGAACGCCGCGGCCCCCGCGGCGGCGGCCGAGCCCGGCTACGAGATCGCCACCCGCGCGACGTACGTCCTCGAGCCCGAGGAGCGGCGCATCCGGGTGGTCGTCGACGCGACCTT
>DATADA010000193.1:0-3655 GCA_036258775.1 Candidatus Limnocylindria bacterium
CGGACGCGCCATCGGGATTCGTCGACGGCCGGGCGCCGCCGTCAGCCGTCGTCGGGCTCGGGGCCGGGGGTGCGAAGCGCCACGAAGGCGTCGAGCGACTCCGGGTTGGCGAGGGAGCCGCGGCTGGCCACCGTGTCGGGATCGGCGCCGAGCAGGATCCGCTTGACCGGCACCTCGAGCTTCTTCCCGGACAGGGTGCGGGGCACCGCCGCGACGGCGCTGATCCGATCCGGGACGTGGCGCGGTGAAAGCTGCGCACGGAGCTCCCCCCGGATTCGCTCACGCAGCGGCCGATCCAGCACGCCACCGTCGCGCAGCGCAACGAAGAGGAGCAGGCGGTCGCCCTCCTCGAGATGCACGACCAGCGCGTCGGCGACCTCGGGCAGCCCCTCGACCACGGCGTAGAACTCGGCGGTGCCGATGCGCACGCCACCGCGGTTGAGCGTGGCGTCCGAGCGGCCGCTGATGACGCACGAGCCGCGATCGGTGATCGTGATCCAGTCGCCGTGCCGCCACACCCCGGGGTAGTCGCGGAAGTACGCCTCGCGATACCGCTCGCCTCCCGGGTCGTTCCAGAAGGCCACGGGCATGGAGGGCATCGGCGCGGTCAGCACGAGCTCGCCCTGCTCGTCGATGACCGACCGGCCCTCGGCGTCGAAGGCCTCGACCCGGCAGCCGAGGTGACGGCAGCTGATCTCGCCCTCCCACACCGGGACGAGGGGGCTGGCGCCGACGAACGCGGTGCAGACGTCGGTGCCGCCCGAGACGCTCTGCAGGTGGACCGACCGACCGATCGCGTCGTACACCCAGCCGAAGCCCTCGGCCGGGAGCGGCGCGCCGGTCGACCCGATGCCCCGCACGCGGCCGAGGTCCAGCTCCGTCCCGGGCCGCAGGCCGGCCTTACGGCACGCCATCAGGAACGGGGCGCTCGTGCCGAAGAACGTGATCCCCGCCTCCTCGGCGAGCCGCCACAGGGCGAGCGCGTCGGGCTGGGTCGGGGCGCCGTCGTACATCACCAGCGTCGATCCGACGAGGAGGCCGCTGACGAGGTAGTTCCACATCATCCAGCCGGTGGTGGTGAACCAGAAGAAGCGGTCCCGCGGCCCGAGATCGTGGTGCAGCCCGAGGCACTTGAGGTGCTCGAGCGTGATCCCGCCGTGGCCGTGGACGATCGGCTTCGGAAGGCCGGTCGTGCCCGACGAGTAGAGGATGTAGAGCGGGTGATCGAACGCCACGGGCTCGAAGCGCAGCGGCGCCGACCGCGCGGCGAGCTGGTCCCAGGCGAGGGCGTCACCGAAGTCGCGGTCGGTGCTCAGGTACGGCAGCACGACGGTGGCGCGCAGGCTGGGGAGCGCCGCGCGGATCGCGGCGACCTCGCCGGCCCGATCGATGTCGTGCCCCGCGTAGCGGTAGCCGTCGATGGTCAGGAGCACGGTCGGCTCGATCTGGCCGAAGCGGTCCACCACGCTCCGCGTCCCGAACTCGGGCGCGCAGCTCGACCAGATCGCGCCGAGGCTCGCCGTGGCCAGCAGCCCGATGGCGGCCTCCGGCACGTTGGGCAGGTATGCCGCGACGCGGTCGCCACGGCGCACACCGAGGCGCTCGAGTCCGGCGCGCACCCGGGCGACCGACTCGCGCAGCTGCGCCGCGGTCAGGCTGCGGGGTGCGCCCGATTCGGAGCGGGCAAGGATGACCTCGTCGTCATCCGCCCGCCCCGGCATCCGCAGCGCGTTCTCGGCCCAGTTCAGGGTCGCCCCCTCGAACCAGCGTGCCCCCGGCATGCTGGCGTCGGCGAGCACCCGGCCCGGCGGCGAGGCGGCGAGCACCCGGAAGTGGTCCCAGATCGAGCGCCAGAATGCCTCGAGGTCGTCGACCGACCACGCCCACAGCTCCGCGTAGTTCCGGAAGCGCAGCCCTCGGCTCGCCTCGAGCCAGCGGAGATAGTCGCCGACGCGTGTCCGCTCGAGCGCGTCCGCCGGTGGCTGCCAGAGGACGCGCGGCGGCATGGGCCGCATCATGCCAGAGGCGGGCGTAGGCTTCCCTGCCATGGGCCCAGCGGTGCTGTCCCGCCTCCACCGCGCGGCGACCGGGCTGATGGTGGCCGCCCTGCTCGTGCTCGGCGTCTGCCTCGCGGCTGCCTCGGTCCCCGCCCGGGGCGCCGACGAGGGCGCTGCGGTCGTGAGCATCCCGCCCGAGCCCGACGCCGCGGTCCTCCCCGACGCGCCGACGGTGCAGGTGCTGACGGTCGACCTGGACGGCGATGGCGGGCGCGAGCTGGTGCGGCTCGTCGCGGGTCAGTTCGACGGGGTCTTCCTGGAGGCATGGCGGTTCGCCGGGGCGCAGGCCCGCCAGGTCGGCGAGCGCGTGACCGTCCTGCCGGATCAGCGGCCCGGACGCCCGGACCCGATCCGGATGGACGCGCCCGTGCGGCTCGTGGCGTGGAACGACGGCAGCCGCGAGCGGCTGCTGGTCGCCACCCGGCCGAGGTTCGAGGAGCGGGACATCGGCCCTCCCTGCTGCCTGATCCTCGAGGAGCCGGTCGTCGAGGCCGCCGAGCTGCGGCTCGTCGACGTTGCCCTGCCGAGCAACGCCGCGGACGTCGTCATCGCGCTCGACCTCGACGGGGATGGGCGCGACGAGCTGCTGACGACGCGCTCCCTGCCGCCGCAGGGCGACATCACCTATCCGTTGGAGGTTCGGGTCCACCGCTTCGACGGCTCGACCTTCGGCCTGCCGGCCTCGTGGACGTTTCCGCTCGGCTCAGGCGACAGCGTCTTCCACCTCGGCGACAGCGACGGCGAGCCGGGCGAGGAGGCCGGGCTGCTCGCCACGCTGGGATCCGGCGGATTGCTGCGGCTCGCGTGGCGCGACGGGGAGCTCGTCCAGGAGCACTCCGGCGCGGTCTGGCCGCTGGCCGCGCGCGCCATCCTCGCCGAGGGAGGGGCGGCGGTCGCCGCCGCCGGCAGCCGACGGCTGGCGGTGCTGTCATGGCCACCGGGCCGGCGCGCCGAGCTGATCGCCAGCGCGAGCGACCTGCCGACGATCCTGCTCGGAACGCTTCGCCACGGCGAGGACACGACGATCCTCGTGACGGAGGGCGAGTCGGCCGGGCTGCTCCCGGTCTCGTCGCGCCTGGTACCGCTCCTCGACGAGCCGCTGTCGCCGTCGGCACCGGCTCGCGCGGTGCGCGAGGCGAGCCTGCTGCCGTACGTCGGGCCGCTGCCGCTCGGCGGCGACGACCCCGGGACGTTCGCGTTCGCCGGGCGAGCGCTTCGCTGGGACGGCGGCGCGCCGCTCGTCCGCGACATCGGCAGCCTGCCCAACACGGTGCCGGTCGGATCGGTCGGCGTCGACGATGCGGTGGCGCTCGTTCGGGCGGACTTCTTCCTCGCCGAGCCGGACGAGCCGCGTGGGGGCCCGCTGCGGCCGGCGACGACGATCCCGGGAGCCTCGGTCAGCATCGTGGGGCGCCAGGCGCTGCTGGCTGCGGAGGACTCGACCGCGTGGCAGCCTGAGGTCGCCGTGATCGGCCGTGACGCCGAGGGGCGGCTCCTGAGCGGGCGCGACGGGTTCGACGTCGAGGTCGCCGGGCCGCCCGGCACGCTGCTCGACATTCGCGGCGAGGCGGAGGTCGGCGGGCCGGCAGCGCTGCCGG
>DATADA010000194.1:0-1840 GCA_036258775.1 Candidatus Limnocylindria bacterium
CCAGCCGGCCCGCACCTGGTCGAGACGCTGGCCGGACAGCTTCCCGTAGTCGGGGAACTGGCTGACGTCGAAGTACACCGTCCCGTTCACCTCGTACGCGAGGCCGCGCTCGAGCAGCCGGGCCGTCAGGTCGAGCATCTCCCCGATGTGGTCGGTCGCCTTCGGCATGACGTCGACGGGCGCGATGTTGATCAGCCGCTCGTCCTCCAGCCACGCATCGGTGTAGAAGCGCGCGATCTCGGCCGGTGACCTGCCCTCGTGCTCGGCGGCGAGCTCCATCCGGTCCTCGCCGGCGTCGTGCGTGTCATCGCGCAGGTGCCCCACGTCGGTGATGTTCTTGACGTGGAACACCTCGTAGCCGAGGTACGCCAGCGCGCGGCGCAGGAGGTCGCCGAAGAGGTACGTCCGCAGGTTGCCGATGTGCGCGTAGCGGTAGACCGTGCTGCCGCAGGTGTAGATGCCGACGCGCCCGGGGGTGATCGGCTCGAGCGGCTCGAGGCGCCTGGTCAGCGAGTTGTGGAGGCGTATCGGCTCGGGCAAGGGAGCGGCATCGGCTTCGTATCTCTGGACGGCTGCGGCGAGGAGACGCACGGCGATTGTACCGGCGGTGACCGCCCGCGGACCGGGTGCCTATCCTGCACCGATGCCGCAGCGCGACATGACCGGACGCTATCCCGTGACGCTCGGGGAGGAGCCCGCCTTCTGCCCGGCGTGCGGGCGTGCGCTCGCCGAGCAGGTGCTGGAGCCCGGCGAGCGGCCGCGCCTCGTCTGCCCCGATGGCCACGTCACCTGGCGCAACCCGCGGATCGTGGTCGGCACCCTGCCCGTCAGGAGCGGCCGGGTCTTCCTGGCGCGGCGTGCGATCCCGCCGGCGGCCGGCCGCTGGAGCTATCCCGGCGGCTTCCTCGAGCTGGGCGAGGCTGCGCAGGAGGGCGCGCGCCGCGAGACCGAGGAGGAGACGCGGCTGCGGGTCGAGATCGGACGGCTCATCGGCGCGTACTCACGGCCGCACGCCGGGGTCGTGACCCTCGTGTACGAGGCGTCGGTGGTCGGCGGCAAGCCGCGCCCGGCGGCGGAGACGAGCGAGGTCCGTGACTTCGGGCCGGACGAGATCCCGTGGGATGAGCTCGCCTTCAGCACGACCTACAGCGCCCTGGCGGACTGGGTCGCTTCGCTACCCGGGCGTGGCGTGCGCTACGAGCCCGAGCTCATCGTGGTCGCCGAGGACGAGCGGACGACACCCAGCGGCTGAACTGCCTCGACCTCGGCCGGCGGGGCGACCGGCCGTGGCTCGCGCCGCGGTCGCTCGACCTGTCGACGGGTCGGCACTGCGGCACCGAGCACGATCCCGTAGACGAGCGTGGCGACGAGCAGGCTCACCCGCGCGGCGATGCCCGCCATGTCGTCGCCCGACGCGGCCGCGATCCGTTCGGCGAGCACGAACCACACGAGCAGCGCCACGCAGGGCGCGGCGACGGCGACCGTCGGACGGATCGTCAGGTAGCGTGCCACGAAGTACGCGAAGCAGATCCCGATCGTCCCCGCCGCGACCTGGATCAGGCCGAGGCCGACGACGAAGGCGGCGCCGGGGGCCAGCGAGCCACCCATCGGGACGGCGTCGGCGATGGTGCGTGCCGGCGCGAGCGGGTCGCCGGATGGCGCGGACAGGAGCATCGCGAGCGCGAGCCACAGGTAGCCCCCCGCCAGCCCGGCCACGAGCCCGCGGTACGCGAGTCGGAGCCCGTTGATCTCGGTCATCGGACCACCCGTTGTCCGGCCCGGGGGGACGGGCACGTTCCCCGCTGAGGCCGTTGCGCCATGCTCAGCCAGAAGGACCCCC
>DATADA010000195.1:0-23954 GCA_036258775.1 Candidatus Limnocylindria bacterium
ACGAGCAGGTAGCGGTCGAAGACTCGCCGGACGAGGCCGCCCCACTCGCTGCCCTGCAGGCCGTGGTCGGTGACCGCGGTCGGCACGCCGCGCATGCGGGCGGCGAGGGCGGCGACGATGCTCGCCGGGCTTCGGGCCTGGTGGGCATGGACGACATCGGCCCCGCGCAGCGCGGCCGGGAGCGAGGGCGCGATCGGACGCGCCGGGTGGCCGCCGATATAGCCCAGCGGCCGGACGACCCGCGTCCGGAACCCGTCGTCGCGCTGCTCGCCGCGCTGCGGCCCGAAGGTGACGAGCTCGCACCTGACATGCTTGGCGAGCGCGCGGGCGAGCTCCATCGGATACCGCTCGCCGCCGCCGTAGAGGCCAGCCGCTCCAAACGCCGTCGGAGCCACGTGAATGACGCGCATGTCGGTCGCGCTGCTAACGCTCGGTGACCCCGGCCGCGTGACGGGAGGCTATCTCTACCACCAGCGGCTCGCCGGTCGGGCGGCCGACCACGACGCCGAGCTGCGCTTCGTGTCGGTGCCCGAGCTGTCCTTCCCGTTCGTCATGGCGGCCGGCCCCCGCTGGCTGCCGATGCTGGATGCCACGCGAGCCGATGTCCTGGTGCTGGACAGCATCTCGGCGGCCGCGGCGGCCCCCTGGCTCCGACGCGTGTGCGTGCCGGTGGTCGGCATGCTTCACCAGCCGCCGGGCGGGATGGACCGGCGCGCGTTGAGGTGGCTCCAGGCGCCGTTCGATCGCCGCGCCTATCGCTCCGCGCGCCTGCTGATCGCAGCGAGCGAGTGGCTGGCCGACGAGCTCGTGCGCCGGGGGATCTCGCGGCGGCGCGTGCGCGTCATCCCGCCCGGCCGCGACCCGTCGGCGCCGCTGCGCCCCGGAGACACGGCCCGGTCCGGCGGGCGGGCAGCTCCGGCTCACGAGACACGCGAGGATCTCCGGCGTGGGCGCCGCGTTGCGGTGCTGACCGTCGCAAACTGGCTGCCGCGCAAGGGGATCGTGGAGCTGCTCGAAGCGTTCGCCGGGCTGCCGACGGACGTCGCCACGCTCCACCTCGTCGGCGACCCGGTGGCCGACGTTCGGTACGCCGCCCGCGTCCGGCGGCGCCTCGCCTCGCCGCGGCTGAGAGAGCGCGTCGTCGTGCACGGGCCCGTCGATGCCGGGCGCGTCGCCGCCATGTACGCCGCGGCCGACGTCTTCGCCCTCCCGAGCTTCGTGGAGCCGTACGGCACCGTCTGGGGCGAGGCGATGGCGGCGGGACTCCCGGTCGTCGGCTGGCGCGCCGGGAACCTTCCGTACCTCGCCGATCACGAGCGCGACGCCCTCCTCGTGCCGCCGGGCGACGTCCGCGGGCTCCGTGGCTGGCTCGCCCGGCTGGCAGTTGACGAGCCGCTCCGCCGCCGCCTGGGTGCGGCTGCCGCGCGCCGGGCACTCGAGCGCCCGACCTGGGACGAGACCGCCGCTCGCTTCTTCAGCACCGTTCGCGAGGCGGCCGGCTAACCGTCGAGCGGCCGGTCGACCGCGGCCCAGGCGTCGTCCGACTCGTAGACGGTCACGCGCAGAGAGCGGACGGCATCGCCTCCGTCGAGTGCCTCGCGCAACCGGTCGAACACGTGCGCGGCGACGCGCTCAGCGGTGGTGTTCTCTCCCTCGAACAGCGCGAGGGCGTCCAGGTCCCGGCCGTCGAGGTCGCCGAGGCAGTCATTCAGCGCGCCCTGCAGCCGGCCGAGGTCGACGAGCGTGCCATCGGCCGCGACCCGCTCGCCGCGGGCGACAGCCTCGACGCGATAGTCGTGCCTGTGCCGGCGTGTCGCCGGCCCGAAGTCTCCGCGCAGCCGGTGCGTCGCGGTGAAGCGCGCCGCCACGCCGACCTCGATCATCGCGCGCCGTCGCCGGGCGCGCCGTCATAGGTGAAGACCACCTGCACCGCCTCACCCGGGTCGCGGTCGAGGAGCTCGTATGCGTCCGGCGCGGCATGGAGCGGGAACCGGTGGCTTATGAGCTCGGCGAGCGGCAGCTCGGTAAGCAGGCGCATCACCAGGCCGGTCCGGCGCTCGTGCGTCCACCTGCTCGACAGGGCCGGGTCAAGCGTCGAGACCTGCGAGCTGACGATCCGGACGCGACGCCGATGGAACGCCCGCCCGAGATCGAGGGACGCGGGCCGGGCGCCGTACCAGGACGCGACCACGACCGTCCCTCCGAACGCCACCGAGTCGATGCCCGCCTGCAGCGCAGCAGGGTTGCCGCTCGCCTCGATGACGACGTCCGCGCCGCGTCCGCCGGTGACCGCACGGACAGTATCGGACAGGTCGCGCTCGGGCGACACGGCACGCTCGGCGCCCAGCCGCAGCGACAGCCCGCGCCGTCGCTCGTACGCGTCGGCGGCGATGACGCGGGCGCCGGCACGCACGAGCAGCATGGTGACGAGCAACCCGACGACTCCCTGGCCCAGGATCAGCACCTCCTCGCCGAAGCGGGGCTGCGCGTCGAGGACGACGGTGACCGCCGTCTCGAGGTTCGCCGTGAAGACGCCGACCTCGGGCGCCAGGTCCGGCGGCAGGATGACCGGCAGCGAGGCGTCCACCACGTATTCGGACTGGTGCGGATGGTGCGCGAAGACCAGGTCGCCGACCGCCGGGCGGTGGACGCCCGGCGCCGTCTCGACGACGCGGCCGACGCTGGCGTAGCCGAACTTCATCGGCAGCCCGAAGCCGCCGGCGACCGTCGGAAGGTCGGGCGGCAGGTCGCGCGGCGCCTCACCGCGGTACACGAGCAGCTCGCTCCCCGCGCTGATCCCGGATGCCTCCGCGGCCACCCGGATCGAGCCCGGCGGCATCGCGACGGCCTCTCTCCGAAGCTGCACCTCGCGTGGGGCCGCGAACCAGATCGCGACGGCGTCAGGCAACCCCGGCCCCGGAAGGCTCCAGCTCCCCGTCGAAGACGACGTCGGGACCCACCTGGCTGAAGCGCGCGCTCCGGAAGGTCAGCGCGTCACGCAGCCGGTGGACGTCGAGGTCGCCGACCGCCTCGATTCCGTCGCCGACGACCATCGGCGCGATCGACACCACCAGCCGGTGCACGTGCTGCCCGCGCAGCATGGCCGTGATGAGCGAGGCGCCGCCCTCGACCAGCAGGGAGGAGATGCGCCGCGCCCCGAGCTCGTCGAGCAGGGCCGCCAGGTCGACCCGGCCGTCGGCCGTGGCATCGACGGTGAGGACCTCCACTCCCGTCGCCTCGATCGCGCGTCGTCGCGCGGCGGCGGCGTGCCGCGTCGTGGCGACGAGGGTCGGGGCGGCACCGTCGGTCAGCAGGCGCGCCCGCGGCGGCACCCGCAGCGCGCTGTCGACGACGATCCGGAGCGGCGACGCGCCGGGGACGAGGCGGACGGTGAGCCGCGGGTCATCGGCCAGCACCGTCCCGATCCCAACCGCGACCGCCTCGTGCGAGGCGCGCAGGCCGTGCGCGAGCCGGAGCGACGGTTCCCCGCTGATCCACTGCGAGTCACCGGTGCGCGTCGCCAGCCGGCCGTCGAGCGTCTGGGCGTAATGGACCGTCACCAGCGGCCGTGGACTAGCTCCGGGATCGATGGCGTGGCCGAGCCGGCGCGCCTTCGTGTCGAGGTACGGCCGGTTGATCGGGTTCGGCGGCTGGGCGATCGGTATCCGCTCGGTGATCTGCATCCCGCGCGCGTCCATGGCGGCGACCTTGTCCGGGTTGTTCGTCATGAGCCGCAGCCGCTGAACCCCGAGGTCGGCGAGGATCGCCGCCGCCGCCCCGTACTCGCGCGCATCGACCGGGAGGCCGAGCGCCGCGTTCGCGTCCACCGTGTCGAGCCCGTCATCCTGCAGCGCGTACGCCCGCAGCTTGTTGGTGAGGCCGATGCCTCGCCCCTCCTGGCGCAGATAGATGAGCACGCCCCGCCCGTCGGCCGCGATGGCGGCCATGGCCCGATTCAGCTGCTCGCCGCAGTCACATCGCAGCGAGCCGAGGACGTCGCCGGTGAGGCACTCCGAGTGCACTCGGACGAGGGGCGGCTCACCGTCGGCCGGGTCGCCGCGAACCAGCGCGAGCGGCTCGCTGCCATCGGCGAGGTCGGCATAGACGACCGCGTCGAACAGCCCGAAGCGCGTCGGGAGCGGCACCTTCGCGATGCGGCGCACCCGTCGTTCGGACGCGGTGATCTCGGGCGTGGTCGGCATGGCTGCTGACACGGCGTGGCGTGGGGTGCTGCGTTTTGTACACCAGCCGACCGTCCTTCGCCCCCGTGCGAGCGACGCTCAGCCCGGCTCGCCGTCGGCGCCCGCGATCGCGACGCCCTGCGCGGCGGTTTCTCCCGCGTCGGTTCGAGGCGCCCAGGCGACGCAGCAGAAGCCGGGCTGCGGGTCGAGCACCGGCTGGAGGTCGGTCACGGCGGCGCCATCGGTGAGCCCTTCGGCGAGCGCCAGGTTCGTGCCACAGACGAGCGGCCGGTGGCGATCGGCCAGCGCGTCGAAGGGGCAGTTCCGCAGCCGGATCGTGCCCGCCTCGGCGAGATCGGGTTCGTACCCGCCCTCCTCGAGCGCGGCCATGAGCCGCTTCGAGGGGTCGGTCCGTCGTGCGCCACGCACAAGCTCCTCGCCGAGCCGCCGCGCCGCGTCGAGCAGCGGCGGTGGGGGACCACCGCCGCCGAGCTCTTCGAGGGCCGACGCGAACAGCTGCGCCGCCCGCTCGTAACGCCGGTCAGGCAGGGACACGCTGATCTCGCGATCGGCACGCCAGTAGACGCGCGCGGGCCGGCCGGCGCCGGGGCCCACCCTGCCCGTCAGGCGCCGATAGCCCGCCTCCAGCAGCCCGGCGCGCTGCAGCCGATCGAGGTGGAAGGTCGCGAGGGCGCGTGTGATCCCGAGCGCCCTCGCAGCCTCCTCGCGACCGACGGGCCTCGCCTGGGCGACGACCCAGTCGTAGAGGCGCCGCCGGACGGGCTCGTCCAGCAGGCCGACGGCAGCCAGATCGCGATCGCGCGCGTCATCCGTCATGGCCGCATTCTATCACAGGGTTCTGCTGGAAATAGAGTTGACAACCGGACGCGTGCTATGTATCAATAACAGCGGCTACCGATAGACTTAGCGAACGGCACGAGGTTCGCCTCAGCGCGAGGGCATCCTCGCTCAGTTCCCGGCCTGCTTCGAGCCACCACCGGTGGCGGGCCGCCTTGTTTCCCCACCCAGCCATCGAGGAAGACATGATCACCACCACCCACGACCACCCGAACGGCATGGCGGCGTCGCACGACGCACCCTGGCTCGCGGAGAAGCTTCGCGCCATGGATCCCGAGCAGCGCGACCGCTTCGAGCGCTACCTCGCCGAGATCCTGGGCTCGCTCGGCATGGACCTCGACACGCCGGGGACGGCCGATACGCCGCGGCGCTTCCTGCAGGCGCTGATCGACGCGACCGACGGCTACGCCGGGGATCGCAAGCTGATGACGGTGTTCCCGACCGAGTGCCACGGCGGCGCGAGCTGCGAGCTGGCCCAGATCGTCGAGGGCCCGATCCCCTTCTTCGCGCTGTGCGAGCACCATGCCCTGCCCTTCTTCGGGCAGGCCTATGTCGGCTACGTGGCGCACGAGCAGATCATCGGCATCAGCAAGCTGACCCGCCTGGTGCGCGTGCTGACCCGCCGCTTCGGCGTGCAGGAGCGGATGACGCACCAGATCGCCGGGGCTCTCACCGACCTGCTGAGCGCGCACGGGGTCGCGGTCTACATGGAGGCCGATCACCTCTGTACGCAGATGCGCGGCGTGCGGGAAGATCACGCCACCACGCGGACGACCGCCTATCGGGGCGTCTACGAGCGCGACCCAGCGCTGCGCAGCGAGTTCTACGAGGTCGCCGGCATCCGGCGCGCGAGCCGATGACCGCGATCGCGATCCGCGAGGCACCGGCGGCCGCCGCGCTCACGCCGCTCGTCGAGGCCCCGCGGCCCGCCGCTCCGGCGCGCGGCGGCGTCCTGCCCCAGCTGCTGCGCGGCGAGTACGGGGGTGACCTCGCCATCGGGCTCCGCCCGGATCGGCCGACCCTCGTGACCAACTTCGTCTCGACGCTCGACGGCGTCGTCTCGTATGCCACGCCCGAGGCGGCCGGTGGGGGAGAGATCAGCGGCTTCTACGAGCCGGATCGCTTCGTCATGGGACTGCTCCGGTCGCTCGCCGATGTCGTGCTGATCGGGGCCGGGACGCTGCGGGCCGGCTCGCAGGAGGCGTGGACCCCTCGCTTCATCCACCCGCACAGCTCGGGAGAGTTCGCCGCGCTTCGGCGCAGCCTCAACCTGCGCCCTGAGCCGATCACGGCTGTCGTGAGCGGGTCGGGCTCGCTGGACCTGCGCCACCCCGGGCTCGCGGATCCGGCGGTCGAGGTGGTCGTCATTACGACACGGCTCGGCGCCGCACACCTGCGCGATCAGGCCGTCCCGGCGCATGTCACGGTCCTCGGCGTCGGCTCCGAGGGCGTCGAGCCACGGGCGCTCCTCGACCTGCAGGCCGACCGTGGGGCGCGTCTCGTCCTCTGCGAAGGCGGACCACAGCTCTTCGGGCAGCTCCTCGCCGCGGACCTGGTCGACGAGCTGTTCCTGACGCTCGCCCCTCAGCTGGCCGGGCGGTCCTCCGAGACGCCCCGCCTGAGCCTGGTCGAGCAGCGTGCGTTCACCGTGGCCGGAGCCCCGTGGGGTGAGCTGCTGAGCCTCCGTCGCGCCGCCGATCACCTCTTCGCCCGCTATCGGATCCGACACGACGGAGAGACCAGCTCATGAGCAGCGCGGGCGGCATCGGTAGGATCGCCGCGTGCGGTTCTTCGACCGACCGTCGACCGTCCGGCGCGCGCGCGAGGCGTTCGACCGGGCGGGCTACAAGCTCGACGCCATCACGGAGCGGCTCGGCCCGCACGCGTTCGCGCACCTGGCCGGCGGCGAGCTGGCGCCGCTCGTGCGCGCGACCCGCGGCGGTGATCGGCTCGACGCGCTCCTCCGCCTGTTTCTGATCGGGCGCCCGGTTCCGCTCGGCGCCGCGCGGGCGGCATTGGCTCCCCTGCCGCTCGAGCAATGGACCGCCGGAGGCGTGCTCGGCGTGGATGGGGCCGAGGCCCGCGGACGCATCGCGATTCGGCCGCTCGAAGGTCCGGACGGCTGGCTCGTGGCCCATGACTTCACCAGGGCCGGCGACGTGGCGGTCGACCACGTCCTCGGCGTGAGCGCGTCGACCATGGCTCTGGCCGGCGCGACGATCCGCCGCCCGATCGATGCCGCGTTCGACCTCGGGACCGGATGTGGCGTCCAGGCGCTGCACGCCTCGTCGCACAGCGCTCGCGTCGTCGCCTCCGACGTCAACCCGCGCGCCGTGGCCTGCGCCCGGCTCACGGTGGAGCTCAACGGGCTGGACAACGTCGAGGTGCGCCTCGGCGACCGATTCGAGCCGGTCGAGGACGAGCGGTTCGACCTGGTGGTCGCGAACCCGCCGTTCGTCGTCTCGCCGTCGCGGCGGTACACCTTCCGCGACAGCGACCTTCCGCTCGACGACCTGTCCCGGACGATCGTGCAACGCGCGGCGGCGCACCTCCGCGACGGCGGCCACGGTCAGCTCCTCGCGTCCTGGGTGCACGTCGAGGGCGAGGACTGGCGCGACCGCCTGGCGGGCTGGTTCGACGGCCTGGGCTGCGACGCGCTGGTGCTCGAGCGTGAGGCGCTCGGCCCGAGCGCCCACGCCGCCAGCTGGCTGCGGCAGACCGAGCCGCCGGAGCGCTGGCAGGACGAATACGACGAGTGGATGAGCTACTACGAGGCACACCACGTCGAGGCCATCGGCCTGGGGCTCATCACCATGCGGAGGCGCGTCGGCGGCGACCCGTGGTTCCGGGCCGAAGAGGCGCCGCAGGACTTCGCGATGCCCTGCGGCGACCATCTCGGAGCGGCCTTCGAGCTGGCCGACTTCCTGGACGTCCACCCGAACGAGAGGCTCCTCGGCGTCGCGATGCGGGTTGCGCCCGACGTCGTCCTCGACGAGCGCGCGCGGCCGACGCCGGGCGGCTGGTCGGTGAGCGACCGTCGCCTGCGGCAGACGGCCGGGCTGCGGCAGGAAGGGCGGGTCGACGCCGCGGTGGCCGCGATCGTTGCGGCGTGCGACGGAAGGCGGCCGCTCGGGGCCGTGCTCGGCGAGGCGGCGTCAGTGGCCGGGATGGAGGCCGCGGCGCTCGCGGAGGGCGCGCTGCCCCTGATCCGGCGGCTGATCGCGCGGGCCTTCCTGCTGCCGGTGATCGAGTAGCGTCACGCGCGGCCTGGCACCGCCAAACCCCGGTCGCGAAGCGTCAAACCTTCTTGTTTTGCTTCAGGTCGTAGCCGGCCTGGATCGACGGCCCGATCTTGCCGCTGGCCGTCGAGGGGGTGTACGCGACCTCGAACTTGCTGTAGCTGAGCGAGAACTGCTCGGTCGGCGTGGTGCCCTCACCGCCGCTGTGCTGCACGCTCGTCACCAGGACGTCGGACAGCTTGTACTTCAGGAACTCGCCGTTCTTGCTCCCTCCGGCGCGCGCGCCGGAGAGCGCCGCCCACGCGTGACGCTGGCCGGTCGCCGACGAGAGGAAGAGCCTCGGCGACGCCCTGCTGATCCTGGTCACGAAGTGGAAGTCCTGGAACGACGCCTTGCCGGCACCGCCGCCACCGGCACCGCCGACGGCGGGCGAGCCCGCCTGGCTCACGCCCCACGACCACGAGAGGACGTCGATCTCGCCCTTGTGACGATCGTCGGTCGACTCGCCGTCGATGCCGTCGATCTTGAGGAACCAGCTCTCGGCCACGCCCGCCTACACTGCCACACGAGTCGCGCCGGCGGCAAGAGCCGGCGCGCAGTGCATACGGAGGCCTCGGACGAGAGTGCGAGATCGGCTGCTGGCCAGGCTCGTCGCAGAGGGCGTGGGCACCTTCCTCTTCTTCTTCGTCGGCATGGGGAGCGTGGTGCTGAACGATCACGTCCCCGACGCCGGCCCGGGCCTCATCGGCGTTGCGTTCGCCCATGGCCTGGTGCTGGCCGTCCTCGTCTCCGCGCTGGGTGCCGTCTCGGGTGCCCACCTCAATCCCGCTGTCACCTTCGGCGTCTGGCTGGCGAGACGGATCGAGCCGTTCACGGCGGCGGCGTACGTGGCCGTCCAGCTCGTCGCCGCGGTGGCGGCCGGTCTGGCGCTCCGCGCGATCTTTCCCGAGAGCTCGTGGGAGCCCTCGGCGATCGCGACGCCGGCGCTGGGCGAGGGGATCGGCCCGCTCGCCGGGATCACGGTCGAGGCCGTGCTCACGGTGGTGCTGCTGCTGGCGGTGTTCGGCACCGCCATCGATCGGCGGGCGCCGCGCATCGGGGGCATGGCCATCGGTCTGGCGGTCGCGGCGGACATCCTGATGGGCGGTCCGCTGACCGGGGCCGCGATGAACCCCGCGCGCTGGTTCGGGCCGGCCGTCGCCTCGGGTACCTTCGCCGATGCCGCCGTCTGGATCGTCGGGCCGCTGCTCGGCGCGGGCGTCGCGGCGGCCATCTATCGCCTGGCGCTCGAGGAGCGGGCGGAGCCCGGGGTAACGCCCGCCACGCCGGAGGGCTGAGCCGGCCGCAGAGGACCTTTGGGCGGTTGGCGCCGGCCGCCGGCGTCCGTACCGTCGCGGCGGTGAGTGTCAGCAGCCGGATCGCCCCGCGCCCCCGTCGTGGCGACGACGTGGACGACGTGCTCGTCTTCGAGCACCGGGACCGGGGGTTCGCGCTCATCGGCGGCCACGGTCGGGGGGCCGGCTGGGCGGGCATCGTCGAGCTGGACGAGCCGTCGGCCGGGCTGGTCGGCCGGGCGTGGGGCGGCGGGACGATCGTCCACGCTGCCGGAGCGCGGCCGGTGCAGGTGGCCGGTCCGTACTACGCGCGTCATGCGGCGGCCATACCGGTCGGCCAGCGCCACGTCGTCGTGCTGGGCGGCCGCGCCCCGCTCGCCATGCGCGACACCGACCTCGTGCGCTTCGCGGCGGAGATGGTCGACGCCTTCCAGGGAGTCCCCATCGACAAGCTGCTCGCCGACGAGCTCGAGCTGGTGCAGGCGCTGCGCTCGCTCATGGCGTACCGGCCGGAGAACGTCCGCGACACGCTCCGCCACATCGCCACCGTCGCCTGCCAGGCGCTGTCGTGCGAGGTCGCCCTGATCGGCGTCGAGCACGAGGGCGACACCCTGCTGGAGGGCATCAACGTCGACGGCAGCCCGCCCGCCGCGATCGGTGACGAGATCGATCGCCTCCTCGCGCGGCACGCCTTCGCCTCGGGGCCGCGGGTCGAGCAGGCCGCCTCCGTCACGACGATGTGCGGGGTCGAGGTCGTCTCCACGCTGACGCTGCCGCTCGGCGCGGCACGCGCGCTCGGTGCTCTGGCGCTCGGCCACGCGGCGGCGAGGCCACGCGGCTTCACCTCGCTCTGTCAGCGGATCGGTCGCGCCATGGCGGAGGCGTCGGAGCTGCTCATCACCCAGGCGGTCGCCCGCGAGCGCCTGGCCGCCGAACGCGACCTGCTGGCGCGGGTCAGCGGCACCGATGCGCTCACCGGCGTCGGCAACCGGCGGACATGGGACGAGGCATCACTCGCCGTGCTGGCCTCGCCGGACCCCGTCCAGGCGTATGTCGTGAGCGTCGATCTCGACGGGCTCAAGCAGACGAACGACCGCTACGGTCATGCGGCGGGCGACGCGCTCATCCGGGGCGCCGCCAACCTGCTGAAGTCATCGGTGCGCGAGACCGACCTCGTGGCACGCGTCGGCGGAGACGAGTTCCTGGTGCTGCTGCGCCCGGCCGACGCGAACACCGCCCGGCGCGTGGCGCGTCGCATTCGACGGGCGGAGCAGGCGTGGAGGGTGACGCAGCACTCCCTCACGCCGAGGGTTTCGCTGGGGCTCGCCCGGGTGCCCGGCAACGACGTCGAGGCCGCTCACCGGGCGGCGGACCGCCGGATGTACGCGAACAAGCGCCGACGCGCAGCCGCGGCATCGGCCGCGAAACGACCCGCCCGCGAGATGCGGCGGCGCGCCGCTCAGCGGCCGGCCGCCCGGGGATCCCAGCGGGTGTCGACGGCGAGCGAGGGACTCACCGAGCCGGCGATCGCCTCCCAGCGGACGAGCTTGAAGTTCTGATTGGCGGAGCTGTTCGTGTTGTCCTGCGCGACGAAGACGCCCGCCGGGAATGCCGGCCCGAAATCGACGTTCGCCACGTCGATCCCATCCGTTCCCGAGACGCCGTCGATGCCGCCCGCCTCGATCTCGAAGGCGGTGACGTACGGGTTGTCACCCGCACGCTCGTACACGACGAACCGATCCTCGCCCTGGCTCGACGCGATGAGGTAGCCGCCGCCATCCGGCGTGTGGTAGATTGTCAGGCCCTCGATGTCGTCCTCGAGCCGGCCGCCGTGTACCGAGTCGACGAGCGTGCGGCTCCGGCCGGCGCCCGGCTCGGCCCCGTACTTCCAGATCGCCTCGTCCTCCTCTCCGATGTACAGGTCGCCGAGCTCGTCGTCGGCCACGCAGCCCTCCGTGGTGGAGCCGACCTCGAGGCTCCGGACCTCGATCGCGTCGACCCTGTCGGCACCGTTGTCGAAGAGCTCCCACTGCCTCACGTCGCCGTCGTCGGTGTTGGCGATGACGAAGTAGCGGTCGCTCGTCGGGCTGCGATACATGCACAGTCCGTACGGCTCCGGCGACATGCCGATCGTCCGCGCCGCGACGTCGACGAGGTCCCGCGTTGCGGGGTCGACCCGGTAGAGCGCGATGCGGTTCGCCGAACGATCGCTCGCGGCGACGAGCGCGACCCGCTGACCGCCGAGCGGGAAGTTGTAGCGCAGGTCGACATTGTTCATGTCGCCGACCTCGTGGTAGTGGAGCTCGTTGCCGGCCAGGTCGTACACCGCCAGGCCGCCCTGCTTGTCGGTGCCGACGATCGTGCTGCGGGACGTGTCGGTGGGATGGATCCAGACCGCCGCGTCATCCGCGGCGTCGCCGCCGTTCGGCACCGGCTCCGTCTCGGCGCTCGCGGTCAGCATGCCGGGAGCCGTGGATGGGTCGGTCGTGGGCCGCGGGGTGGGAGACGCCGTCGGTGAGGCGGACGGCGACACTGAGGCCGACGGAGACGCCGAGGGGGATGGCGACGCCGAGCCCGAAGGCGAGGCGGACGGCTGGCTCGACGCAGGCGGCGCCCCGGTCGTGACGACGAGGCGCGGCGGGTTGGTCGCGTGCCGCGACGACGCTTCGGTGGCATCTTCGGAGGACGAGGCGAGGTTGAGGCTGTACGTGCCGTTGCCGGTGATTGCAGCCGTGACGTCGATCTCGAGCCACGCGCCGGCGGTCGCGCGCCCGGCCTCGGCGACCACGCCTGAGATTCGCGGAGGCTTCGTGCTCCAGCTGACCGCCGACTCAGACCAGTCCGGGGCGGTGAGGTAGACCTGCGGGCCGTCGGCCGAGCCGTTGTGCACGTACAACCGCAGCTTCGCTTCGGTGACGGTCCCGGAGAGCCCACTGACGCGGAAGCGCACGATGCTCTCCTCGGTCGGCGACCCGTCGCTCGGCAGCCGGCCGGACC
Organism: Candidatus Limnocylindria bacterium; assembly: GCA_036258775.1. Lineage (GTDB taxonomy): Bacteria > Chloroflexota > Limnocylindria > QHBO01 > QHBO01 > DATADA01. The sequence goes on from DATADA010000195.1 coordinate 12,610, forward strand.
GCCCGAAGTTCGTGTCGGGCTCCTCGCGGCGAAGGGTGGCGTCGGCATCGGGGGCGAAGGTCAGCGGCGTGACATCGGCCGCGGAGATATCCCGGACGCCCGACCCGAGCGACACCGCGGCAATCGCGGCCGCGACGCCGATCCAGGCGACGCGGACGACCAGGGACGCGCCGGCCGGCGAGCGGGGCATCGTTCGAGGTTCCGGCATCTCGCGCCGGCCCAAGCAAGAACGAGTCCGGGCGGACCCGGGACGTTACGGACGTAACCGGTCCGGGGGAGGTTCCCACCCGGCCGGCGGCCGCTCCTCTTGTCGTGAGGCGGATCATTGGATCGCGAGCCGTGGGCGGAGGAGGCGAGATCCGCCACCGAGCCGCGACAGAACTTCGAGCACGGAGGAGTACGGGGGGAAGAATCGAGGAGGTCCGCATGTCCGCCGAGACATACCAGATCGGGGTGAGCCGTCCGCCGCTCCCTGTCATGGACCTGCCCACGCCCGAGGAGGTCGTGGGTGCGCGCCGGATCACCGGCAGAGTGCTTCTCTCGGCCATCATCGGGCCGAGCCTGATCGCGCTCGGCGTGTCGATCGGCAGCGGAGAGTGGCTGCTCGGGCCGTTCAACTTCGCGACCTACGGTTTCGTCGGCATCGGATGGATCATCCTGGTGTCGGCGGTCCTGCAGGTGTTCTACAACGTCGAGCTGGCGCGTTTCACAGTCGCCACCGGCGAGGTGCCGATCGTCGCCTTCGGCCGCATCCCGCCCGGCTTCATCCTGTGGGTGCCCCTCGCCGTCCTGCTCTTCTACATGGCGTTCATCTGGGGTGGCTGGGCGTCCGGCGCGGGCGACAGCGCGTTCGCGCTCGTCAACGGACGGGTCAAGGACGCCGAGAACCCGGCCGATGTCCAGCAGGCTCGCCTGTACGGCGTCGGCCTGCTCGCCCTTGCCTTCCTCATCACCCTGTTCGGGCGGCGCATCAGCCGCACGCTCGAGCTCGCCAACTGGCTGATGGTGGGCTTCATCCTGATCGCGGTCATCGGCATGGCTCTGGTGGTCGTTCCGCTCGGCGTGTGGGGCGAGGCGATCGCCTCGCTCGTGACGCCGGCCGCTCCACCGCCGGGAAGCAGCGCGACGGACCTCGGCGCGCTCGCCGGCTTCACCGCGCTCGCCTCCGGGCTGAACTACTTCATCATCGCCCACTACCGCGACAAGGGCTACGGCATGGGCCACCGCGTGGGGGGCATCGCCGGCCTGGTCGGGGGCCACCAGCGGGAGATCCTGAGCTCCGGCGTGACCTTTCCCGACGACGAGCGCAACCGCGGTCTGTGGCGACGCTGGTTCCGCTTCATCCTGCTCGACCAGTGGGGGATCTTCTTCGTCGGGGCCATCCTCGGCATGCTGGTCCCGAGCACCCTGGTCGGATACCTCTCGAGGACCTCCGGGATCGTGCCGACGACGGCCGACATGCCGACCTTCGCGGCCCGCGAGCTGCAGACGAGCCACGGCGACGCGTTCTTCTACCTGGCGCTCGTGATCGGGATGCTGATCCTGTTCAGCACGCAGCTGGTGATCTTCGAGTCGCTCGTGCGGGCGGTCACGGACGCCGGCAACGCGACGAGCGGCTGGTTCCAGCGCGTGACCCGCGGCGATCCGCGCCGCTTCTACTACCCGTTCATGGCCGTGCTGTTCCTGGTGATCGCCTTCCTGATCTTTCAGGCGCTGCCGCTCGAGCTGATCCGGATCTCGGCCAACATGTCGAACCTGGCCGCGCTGATCATCCCGTTCGGCGTGATGTACCTCAACCGGCGCCTGCCCGGGCCGGCGCGCATCGGGTGGTGGTCATACGTCGTCCTGGCCGTGAACGTAGTGTTCTTCGGGTTCTTCTTCGTGAACTTCGCGGTGGAGTTCACGACCGGCAATCCGCTGGTCCAGTTCTAGTAGGCGCCCGGCGCCCGGGCGGGACCAAGGATCCGCCACGCGGAGTTCTGGACGCTGGTACAGTTGACACGCAACGGCCGCCGCGCCTCTTCCCCCCGCGCGGCGGCCGTTCGCGTTCCCCCCGGCGCCGAGCGTCCTGGCCGGACGTCGTCGCCTCGACACTCCATGCAGGCGCCGTGCCGACGTCGCCGGGCGATGGCGGACGCAGTGGCGGCTACCCTGCGCGGATGGTGCCCGAGGACCCGGCTCTCGCCTTCCGACCCGCCCGCGAGCTGCGCACGGCTGCGCTCGCCATCCTGCGCCGCGAGCGCCTCCGGCTCGCACCGCTGCTGCCCGGCGGCAGCGAGCTGCGGCTGACGGGCGCGACGTCGCTGCCCGATGCGCTGACGGGGGGAGACGTCGATCTGCATCTGCGCGTGCCGGGCACGGCGTTCGACTCGGCGGTCGGGACGCTGCGCGGGATCTACCGCGTCGTCCATCCCGAGATCTGGCTGCCGACGCTGGCGACCTTTGCGCTCGATGCGCCATTGCCGACCGGGATCGCCGCGACCCCGATCGGCTCCGAGCACGACGTCTATTTCACCCGGAGCTGGCAGCTCCTCGGGTCGAGCCCAGAGCTGCTCGGCGAGTACAACGACCTGAAGCGCCGGCACGCCGGCGGCGACCCGCAGCGCTATCGCGCCGCCAAGGCGGAGTTCTTCGCCCGGCTGGTCGCCCGGTTCGCCTGAGCGGCGAGCGCCGCGGCTCGTCGAGGCCTACTCGCCCAGCACGATCCGCCGCCCCGGTGGCTCTCCGGTGCCGACCTCGACCAGCGCCCAGCGCGGCAGGTCCTGTCCGGTGCGCACGCCGCGCGCGGTGAGGATCTGGAGTGCCGCCCGCACGGCCGCTTGGACCGCCGGCTCAGCGTCGGGTCCGATCTCCCCGTCGAGCATGTGCTCGATGAGCCGTCTCGCGACGGCGGGCTGCGCGCCGCGGAGCTCGGCGCGGACGGCCTCCTCCGCGCCCGCCACGCCGAGCCGTTCGAGGGCGGCGATGGTCCGGCGCGCGCGCCGTCGGTCCTGGTCCGAGAGCCGGTCGATCCACGTCTCCGGCGCCGGAGCGGGCGGCTTCGGCTTCGCCGGGCGCCTGGCCACCTTCGGACGGCCGGTCGGCCTCGGTCGGGGTTCGGGCACCTTCGCCGCCCGCGCGCGCTCGATCGCCGCGCGAGCCAGGGCGCGCGACGCGAACGGCCCGGTCAGCAGCGGCTGGCCGAGCTCGTCGGTGTGCTCGGCGTCCAGCAGGAACCAGCTGCCGCCGTCGTTCTCCAGCGTGAACCGCCCGTCGGCGGTCCGGTAGCTGCCTGCCCGCTGCCGGATCAGCTTCTCGTCAGGCGCCGGCACGGCGATCAGCGGAAAGGTTGCGCACCCCGCCTATCCTCTTCTCTTCGCACATCGAGGGAGAGAGCCGTGGGTGGTCCCGCGTTGCCGAAGGAGATCCCGCCACTCGCCACCGAAGCCCTGGTCGAGCTGCGTCGCGTCGTCGGCGCGGAGGTGGTCCGCGCGGTGCGCACGCTGGCGCACCTGCACCGCCGCGGCGTGCTCACGAACGCGCAGTACCGTCGGCTGCTGAGCCAGGTCGCGACCGAGTGCCACCTCATCGTGGCGCATGCGACGTGGGAGCCGGAGCTCAGGGGCAGGCCGGCGCCCGCGCTGCGCCTCCCGCCGCTCCGCGCCCGGGACGACGGCCGCGTGCCCGTCCTCTCCGGCCGCGACTGAGCCACCGGCCCGCTAGTCCTCCTCGCTGAGCGCACGCTCGGCGGTCGCCAGGAACGAGTCGAGCTCGCCGCGGCTCGGCATCCCCTGGCGGGCCCCCGGAGCTCCGACCGCCAGCGCTCCGGCGCCGTTCGCCATCGTGATCGCGTCGTCGAGGTCACGTCCCTCGGCGAGACAGGCGGCCAGCACCCCGGCGAACGTGTCACCGGCCCCGGTCGTGTCGACGACCCGCGGCGCCACGAACCCGGGTGACCGGCTGCGGACGTCGCCGTGCGCCAGGAGCGCGCCGGCGGGACCCTGCGTCACGATCACCGCTCCTCGGTGGCGCTGGGTGAGCTCCGCCAGGGCGCTCACCGGATCGTCGTTGCCGATGCTCACCGTGAGCTCGTGCTCGTTGGGCGTCAGGATCGCCCCGATCGCGAGGACGTCCGACGGCAGCGCGCGGGCCGGCGCGGGATCGAGGATCGTTCGCGCGCCAGCCTCGGCCGCGGTGCGCAGCGCCGCCGTGACGGTCGGCATCGGGATCTCGAGATTCGCCAGCAGGACCGCCCCGCGACCGGCCAGGCCGTCCAGCCCGAGGTCCTCGGGCCGGAGCTCGGCGTTCGCCCCCGGGGCGACGACGATCTGATTCTCGCCGCGCGGGCCGACGGCGATGAGCGCCACGCCCGTCGGCTCGTCGACCCGGCGGATCCGGGTGAGCTCGATCCCCTCGGCCGACAGGGCCTCGAGGGCGACCTCACCGAACGCGTCGCGCCCGACGGCTCCGAGCATGGTGACCGACGCTCCCGCCCGCGCGGCCGCGACCGCAGCGTTGGCGCCCTTGCCGCCGTGGTGCTGCGCGAAGCGGCCGCCGAGCACGGTCTCGCCCGGCGCCGGGAGGCGGTCGGCCGTGACGACGAGGTCGACGTTGATCGATCCGACGACGATGACGCGGCCCATCGTCGGCGAGTATGGCGCAGCTAGGGCTGCAGGCGACGGCACCGCCAGCCACCCTCCCGCCGCGGTCGGTACTCGACCCGGTCATGGAGCCGATCGGCGCGGCTCTCCCAGAACTCCCATGCCTCGGGGATGAGCCGGTACCCGCCCCAATGGCCGGGCAGCGGCGGGTCCTCGCCGAGACGTGCCGCGATCTCTGCCACCCGGCGCTCGAGGAGCTCGCGGCTGCCGATCGGCTGCCCCTGGACCGAGGCCCATGCCGACAGCCGGCTGGCCGGCGGCCGCGTGGACCAGTAGGCGGCCGATTCCTCGCGCGGCAGCGGCTCGACCCGCCCGGCGGCGCGCACCTGCCGGTCGAGCGAATCCCACCAGAAGGTGGCGGCCGCGCGCGGGTTGGCACGCAGGTCGCGGCCCTTGCGGCTCCGTCGGTCGGTGAAGAACGCGAGGCCGCGCTGGTCGAGCGTCCGCAGCAGGACCATGCGCACCGAGGGCGCGCCGGCGCCGTCGGCGGTCGCGAGCGCGAAGGCGCCCGGCAGGCGGACGCCGGCCGCTTCGGCCTCGGCCAGCCAGGCCGCGAGCTGGCGAGCCGGATCGGGATCGAGATCGGCCGCATCGATCGGCATTCAGCGCCTCGGGTGGACCGTCGGATCGCGGAGCGCGTCGGCCAGCCGCCGCATGTCGGCCGCGTCGTTGTAGGGGGCGGCGCTGATGCGCAGCAGCCGATGCCACGGCGCCCGATCGGCGCGCACCGGCCAGGGCGCGACCGCCACCTGGATCGCGTGTCGCTCGAGCAGGGCCCGGTGCATCGCGTCGGCGTAGAGGCCGGACGGGCGGGCGACGTCCGGCGGATGGGAGCCCGGCACGATCAAGGCCGCCATGCTGCCGAGCATCCGGTCGGGCGCGGGCGCCGGCTCGCCCAGGGCGTCGCAGGCCAGGTCGCGGGCCGTCAGCGCGAGGTCATGCAGGCGTGCGTGGAGCGCGGGCCAGCCACCCGGGAGGAGGGCCGCACCGAACTCGATCGCGGCCGGCGCGGCGAGCCAGGCGGTCGGGTCGAGGGTGCCGGTCCAGTCGTGCTCGAGGCGATATCGCGCGCGGTCCGTGCGCGGCGAGTTGGCGCCGTGGCTGATCGCCAGCGGCCGCATCGTCTCGCGCCGGGCCGGGCGAACCCACAGGAAGGCGGCGCCCTTCGGGGCGCAGACCCACTTGTGCAGGTTGCCGGCGTAATACGTCGCGCCGAGAGCGTCCACGGCCAGCTGCACCATCCCGGGCGCGTGGGCACCATCCACGAGCGTCTCGACGCCGCGCTCCTCCAGGGCGGGCACCAGCCGCTCGACCGGGAATCGCAGCGCGGTCGGGCTGGTGACGTGGTCGATCAGCGCCAGGCGCGTGCGGCTCGAGACGCAGCCGAGCACCGCCTCCTCCACCGCGCGCTCGCCCCGAATCGGAAAGGGGACCGAGGCGACCACGACCCGCGCGCCCGCCCTGGCCGCGGCCGACTCGAGGGCGTTGCGGGCGGCGTTGTAGGCGTGGTCGGTGACGAGCAGCTCGTCGTCGGGTCGGATCTCGAGCGAGCCCAGCACGGTGGCGATGGCGTGCGTCACGTTCGGCACGAAGGCCAGGCCGTCGGCATCGGCGCCGACGAAGGCTGCGACCGCCTCGCGCGCCGCGTCGAGCGCGGGCTCGAGGTCGCGGGCGAAGAACCGGACCGGCTCGCGCTCCATCCGCTCGCGCCAGGCGGCCTGGGCTTCGAGCACCGGCCGCGGCGCGGCGCCGTACGAGCCGTGGTTGAGGAAGGTGACCGATGGCTCGAGCGTCCAGTGCGCGGCGAGCGGGGAGCCCATCGCCGGTATCGTACGGGCATGTCCCGAACGCCTGACCTTCCGCCGCCGCGTGCCGTCATCTTCGACCTGGACGGCACACTGGTGGACACCGTCGGCGCCCGCATCCGCGCATGGATGCGGGTCTTCGAGGAGGAGGGCATCCCGGCCGGCGAGCGGCACGTCGCCGAGCTGATCGGCTCCGACGGCAAGCGTCTGGCCCGGGCGGTGGCGACGCGCGCCGGCCGCGAGCTGTCCGAGGAGGAGGCGGCGCGGGTCGATCGCCGCTCGGGGGCGATCTACTCCGAGATCAACACCGACCCGCGGCCGCTGCCCGGGGCGTCGGACCTGCTGCGCGAACTCGATCGGCGAGGCGTTCGGTGGGCGATCGCCACCTCCAGCCTGCGCGATCAGGTCGGTGCGTCGGTCGCCGCGCTGCGCCTGGGCGTCGCGCCGCGGATCGTCGACGGCAGCGGCGTGAGCCGGGCGAAGCCGGCGCCGGACCTGCTGCTCGCGGCGGCGGAGCAGCTCGGCATGCCGCCGCGCGAGTGCTGGTACGTCGGGGACGCGACGCCCGACATGGCCGCCGCCGCCGCGGCCGGCATGCCGGCGGTCGGGGTCACCGCCGGCTCGGCCGTCGACGCCGAGGCCCTCCGCGGCAGCGGCGCCTCCATCGTGCTCGCCACGCTCGACGAGGTGAGGGAGCTGCTCCCACCCGGCTGACCGGGATCGGACGTGCCGGCCGGGCATGCCATGATCGGCCGCGCATGCCGCTCGAGACCTATCGCGCCAAGCGTCACTTCGCCCGGACGCCCGAGCCGGCCGGCGCGGAGCCGCGTCCGGGCGGGGATCGGTTCGTCGTGCACAAGCACCGGGCGACGGCGCTGCACTACGACCTGCGGCTCGAGGTGGACGGCGTGCTGCCGAGCTGGGCGGTTCCGAAGGGGCCGAGCCTCGATCCCGACGTCAAGCGCCTCGCCATGCGCACGGAGGACCACCCGATCGAGTACCTGCCGTTCGAGGGCGTCATCCCGCGTGGCGAGTACGGCGCCGGCGACGTCATCGTCTGGGACTGGGGCCACTGGGAGCCGGAGGAGACCACGCACCCGGCCCGGGACCTGGCGCTCGGCGAGCTGAAGTTCCGGCTGCACGGGGAGAAGCTTGCAGGCCGGTTCACGCTGGTGCGCACGGACGGGCGGGGAGGCGGCGACCCGGACCGCGAGAGCTGGCTGCTCATCCACAAGCGCGACGAGTTCGCGGTGGCCGGCTGGGACGCGGCCGACCACCCGCGGAGCGTGAAGACCGGCCGCACCAACGACGAGGTCGCCTCCGGTGCGCCGCCGCGTTTCGAGGCCGAGCCGCCCGCGCCGGGCGGCCCGCGGCGGGCGACCGATCTCGCCGGCGCCCGCGAGGCACCGCTCCCGGAGTTCGTCCCGCCGATGAGGGCGACGGCGGTCGACGAGGCGTTCGACGACGATGACTGGCTATTCGAGATCAAGTGGGACGGCTACCGGGTCGAGGCGGTCGTGGCGGATGGCCAGGTGCGCCTCTGGACCCGAAACAAGCAGGACGCGGGCGTCTACTTCCCGACGCTCCTCGGCCCGCCGACCTGGATCGCGGCGCGAGAGGCGGTCGTCGACGGCGAGGTGGTCGCGCTGGACAAGGCCGGGCGGCCCGACTTCAGCCTGCTCCAGGACCTGACCGGGATCCGCAACCTCGGAGAGCTGCGGACGGACGGGCGGTCCGGGAAGAGCCGCGAGGAGCGCGCCGCCATCCCGCTCGTGTACCAGGTCTTCGACCTGCTCCATCACGACGGCCGCTCGCTGCTCGACGTCCCGCTGGAAGAGCGCAAGCGGCTGCTGAAGCGGGTCGTGCGTCCGCATCCCCGGGTCCGCTACGGGAGCCACGTCGAGCGCGAGGGATGCGCGTTCGTGCGTGCCGCCGGCGAACAGGGGCTGGAGGGGGTGCTGGCCAAGCTGCGCACGAGCCGGTACGAGCCAGGGCGGCGGAGCCGGAGCTGGCTGAAGATCAAGCTGCGGCGCGAGCAGGAGCTGGTCGTCGCGGGCTGGTTGCCCGGCAAGGGCAGCCATCGAGAGCTCGGCTCGCTCATCGTCGGGGTCTGGGAGGACGGTAAGCTGCGGCACGCCGGGCAGGTCGGCAGCGGCATCGACACTCGCACCCGGCGCGAGCTGCGCGAGCGGCTTGACGCCCTCGCTCGGCGCCGCTCGGCGCTGGACCCCGCCCCCCGGCTCAAGGAGGCGCGCTGGGTGGAGCCCGAGATCGTCATCCGGGCCGAGTTCAGCGACTGGACCACCGACCTGCTGCTGCGCCAGGCCGCATTCAAGGGAGTCGATCATGGGCGGGACCCGCGCGAGGTGCGCCGTGAGGAGGAGGAGAGCACCGCGCGTGCGGTGACGAGCGCGGAGCGCGCCGCGGCTCGCCGCGCCACCGCTGGCTCGACGCCGTCGGGCGCGGATGCTTCAGAGGCTCGCGCGGAAGGCGCGCCGCGAGCGACAGGCGCGCCGCAACGGACACGCGCGCCGCAACCGAGACGCGCACGCCCCCTGACTCCCGCACGCGACTCGAACACGGCGGTTCCGAGCGCCGATCCGAACCCTCCGGAGGCGTCCGGCGCGCCCATCGTGGCGTCCGACGACGAGCTGCGTGCTCTCGACGAGATCGAGAAGGAGGGACGCTGGTCGATCGGCGGGCACGAGGTGCGCGTCTCGAACCTCGGCAAGGTCCTGTTCCCCGGCCGCGGAGACGGTCCGCCGGCGGATCGGGAGCCGCTGACGAAGCGCGACCTGATCCGTCACTACGTCAGCGTCGCGCCGGTGCTGGTTCCGTACCTGAGCGATCGGGGCCTGAACCTGCACCGCTACCCGGACGGGATCGGCTCCGGCCACGGCTTCTGGCAGAAGGACGTGCCGGGCCACGCCCCCGCCTGGATCCGCCGCTGGCAGTACACCGGTCACGAGGGGACGAAGGACTACGTCGTGGCCGACCGCGTCGCGACGCTGGCGTGGCTCGCACAGGAGGCAGCCGTCGAGATCCACCCGTGGACGAGCCCGACCGAGGCGCCGCACCGTCCCTCCTACGCGCTCGTCGACATCGACCCCGGCGAGCGGACGAGCTGGGAGGAGGTGCTCGTGCTCGCCCGGCTGTTTCGGACGGCGCTCGAGCACCTCGGGGTGCGGGGCATCCCGAAGGTGACCGGGCAGCGGGGCGTGCAGGTCTGGATCCCCGTCAGGCCGATCTACGGCTTCGACGACACCCGCGACTGGGTCGAGGGGCTCAGCCGCGCGGTGGGCCAGCTCGTCCCCGACATGGTGAGCTGGATCTGGGAGAAGCGGTCGCGAGGCGGGCTGGCGCGTCTCGACTACACCCAGAACGCGGTCAACAAGACGCTCGTCGCACCGTACTCGGTGCGGCCCAAGCCGGGCGCGCCCGTATCGGTGCCCATTCGTTGGGAGGAGCTGGATGATCCCGACCTGCGGCCCGACCGATGGACGATCCGCTCCGTGCCGGCCCGACTGGCCGAGGTCGGCGACCTGTTCGCGCCCGCCCTCGAGATCGACCAGGAGCTACCCGCGCTGTAGGGCGGCACGTGCCCCCTGATTCACCCAGACGTAGCGCGTGACCGGCAGCCGACCTGCGGCGAGATGCGATTCCACGCCGAATCACGCCGCTGCCGGGAGGAGGGCTCAGGCGCCGGGCTTCACCACCATCAGAAACACGATGAGGAGAACGATGACGGCGAGGACGATGCCGAGCAGCCGGCCGCGGCCGGTGAGCGCGGCGAACTCGGCGTCATCGACCTGACCGGCTTCAGCGAGGGCGACCTGCCGGCGCAACAGCGGCGAGTACGCGGCGATGCCGAGCGCCATCACCAGGATGTAGAGCGCCAGGGCCGCCAGGAGCCAGAACCGGGTCAGGTCGAGCCCGCCGACGAGGACCATGCCCAGCCCGGTGACCAGCAGCAATCCGTAGGCGGGGTTCGCAAAGCGGTTGTCGAGCAGCCTGATGCCACGCAGCACGAACGCCCAGACGCCGGGGTTGCCCGCCGCGCGGGTCAGCCAGACGCCGTACGTCATGTTGAAGCCGACCGCGGTGATGGCCAGCAGCACGTGCGCGTACTTGAGCCAGGGGTAGAGCCACTGCCATCCTTCCATGAATCGGTGCCACCTCCGTTCGACGTCTTCCTCCGGTCGCGCATCGTAGGCGCCACGCGATCCGGCGCGGTACCATGCCTCACCGATGAACACCAGCGTCGCGCCCCTGCTGACCGTCACCCCGGACGCCCGCGAGAAGATCGACAGCGTCCGCACCTTCAACGAGTTCCCGGAGGCGTGCCTCCGGGTCAAGGTGGTCGGCCGCGCCGGCCCGCGCCTGCTCTACGAGATCGCGCTGGAGGATCCGCGTGACCGCACCGAGGCCGACCTCGCCCAAGACGTCGACGGGCTGACCGTGGTCGTCGATCCGCAGAGCGCCCCCCAGCTCGCCGGAGCAGTCATCGACCTGGATCGGACCGTGGTCGGCGGGGGGCTCCGCATCGAGAACCCGAACGAGGGGTGGAAGGACCCGCTCGCCTCACGCGTACAGGACGTGCTCGACCGGCACGTCAATCCGGGCGTCGGCACACACGGCGGCATGGTGTCGCTGATGGAGGTACGCGACGAGACCGCCTACCTGCGATTCGGTGGCGGCTGCCAGGGATGCGCGGCGGTGAGCGTCACGCTCAAGCGGGGCGTCGAGGCGGCGATTCAGCAGGCGGTGCCGGAGATCCGCGCCATCGTCGACGTGACCGACCACGCCGCAGGGGAGAACCCGTACTACTCCCACGCACACTGACGCCCGCCGGCTGCCCCGCGGAACAGCCTGCGGGCGGGAGCAGTAGCGGGTCGCGGGT
>DATADA010000196.1:0-2228 GCA_036258775.1 Candidatus Limnocylindria bacterium
CCGCGGATCGCCGCCGCCTCCGCCGCGCTCGCCGCCGGGACGATGACGGCGGGCAGCTCCGCCTCGGCGGCGGCCGCGACGAGCGCCATCGTGCCCGCCACCGCGCCGAGCCCGCCGTCGAGCGCGAGCTCGCCGATCAGCGCCGCCGGCTCCGGGCTGCGAACGGTCAGCTGGCCGGAAGCCGCCAGGATGCCGACCGCGATGGCGAGGTCGTACCCGGTCCCCTCCTTCGGGAGGTCGGCCGGGGCGAGATTGACCGTGATGCGCCGGGCGGGCAGCTCGAAGCCGGAGTTGCGCAGGGCGCTCCTGACGCGCTCTCGCGCCTCCTGGACCGCGGATCCGGCGAGGCCGACGATGGTCAGCCCCGGAAGGCCGAAGGCCACGTCGACCTCGACGCGCACGGGCACTCCCTCGACGCCGAGGATGGCGGCTGAGACCGTCTGGGCCAGCACGGGCGGCTCTCCGCGGAGGACGCAGGCGGGGGCGGGAAGTGCCGGTCGCCCGCCTGCTCGCCTCCCTACTACAGCCGGCGACCGGCGAGCAGAACCGTACGGTGACGGTCGTTACCGGCGTGTTACGGGCGGCTTACCGGCCCGGAGGACGTCAGCGGACGGCGGCGGGCTCCCCCACCACCACGCGATCGAGCTCGCGCACGAACGTCGACAGGCTCTGCCCGAGCGGCCCGTCCGGACGGCTCAGCATGAACGGCTGCCCGGAGTTCAGCGCGCTGATGGCGCCGCGGTACTCGTTGATGATCTGGTGGTCGATGCTGCGCCCCAGCGCCGACTCCGCGTTCCGCACGTTGATGCCGGTGTACGCGTTCGACCGATTCAGGACGAGGCGGACCTTGTCGCGCGCGTAGCCGAGGTTGTCCATCGTCTCGAGCACGAGGCGCACGTTCTTCAGGCAGGACAGGTCCGCGGTGAGGACCACGAAGATCAGGTCGGCCTCGTCGAAGAGCTGCAGGTTGAAATCGTCGAGCGTCTTCACCATGTCGACCAGCGTGTAGTCGTAGATCCGGCGCGAGAGGTTCAGCACCCGGCTGAGGGCACCGGAATCCTCCCGCTGCCGCTCGGCGACGATGTCCGCCGACTCCGGGTTCTGAGGCGCCATCAGGAAGCTGACACCGGCGCGCTCCACCATGAAGCTGCGGAACAGGTCGGCGTCGAGCTCCGGCTCGGTCATCGCGTTCACGATCGAGGCCGTGTCCAGTGCGAGGTCGAGGAAGACCCGGTGGTCACCGAACTGGAGGTTGGCGTCGATCACCGAGGTGCGCCGCCTCGCCTCGGCGGCGAGCGCGATCGCCGTGTTGATGACGATGGTCGTCGTGCCCACGCCGCCCTTCGCGCCGTAGAAGCAGCACAGCTGGCCGAGCGTGGTGGCCTCCGCTCCGGGGCGCGGCGTCGTCGGTCCGCCGCGCGCGAGCAGGGCTTTGATCCGGGCGATCAGCTCTAGCGGATGGAACGGCTTGACGATGTCGTCGTCGGCCCCTGCGCGCAGACCTCGGACGCGTTGCTCGACTTCGGCCTCGGAGGTCAGCATGATGATCGGCACCCGCCGGCCGGCCTCCTCCGCGGCGCGGATGCGCTGCGTGGCGGTGTACCCGTCCAGCCCAGGCATCGACACGTCCATGAGCACGAGGTCGGGGTTCGAGCTGCGTGCCATCTCGACGCCGGACTCACCATCGGACGCGACCAGGACCTCGAACCCCTCCTGCTTCAGGGTGAAGACCAGGACGCGCTGGATGTTCAGGTCGTCGTCGACGACGAGGACACGTGTCATGAAGCCCCCTGCGACTGCGCCGAGTGGCCGGGATTATACGGGTCGCGCCGGGGCTCCTCCGCGTTCGAGGCGGACGGGCTGAGGCGCACCGCGGCCTCTGTCGCGCGGTCGAGATACCGCTCGAGGAAGGCGAGCACACGCTCGCGGTACGCCTGCCCGCCGAGCACGACCGCCTCGCCATGCCCCGCACCGTCCACCACCCACAGCTCCTTCGGCTCGCCGGCCCGCGCATGGAGCGCGACCGACTCGGTGTAGTGGATCAGCGCGTCGTCCCGCGGCGCGATGACGAGCAGCGGGCGCGGCGCCACGGCGGCGACTCGGTCGATCGGATCCGGGAGCCAGAGTCGCGTCCGAAGCGCGGCCGCCGCCAGGATCGCGCGCGAGCCGAAGCGGGCGAGTGGGTAGCGGGCGTGCCGCAGCCGGTTGGCGATCGGGTGATGGAGCCG